>JAIXUR010000017.1 GCA_027483425.1 Cyanobacteriota bacterium
GCGGCAGGGGCCACACCAGGCGGCCCAACAGTCGACCATTACCGGCCCATGGCTTTTTAGCACGTCTGCCTCAAAATTTTCGGCGGTGCGGGTGAGGTAGGTTGCACTGTCAGCCATAGTCACTATCTCCTTAGGTAGATGGGGGGGGTGAATTGGAATGATCGAGAGGGTCTAGAGGCGTCAGGCGACTTCTGGAAAACGTTTCCCCAAGGGTGGGCAGTGCCCACCCTACAGCGGCTACAGTCGCTAGATTAAAATTGGGATCCTCTTTCCTAGAAATCGCCTGAGTTCAAAACGAGCATTCGGCAGTTATACCTACGGTACTGCAAAGCCTGGGCGATGGGGCTATGGCGGCCCAACTTTAGCCCCCCTGACGGCAGGGGGCGGCTACCCAACCCAGGCTTTGCTGCCACAGGGCCACGAGCTGGCGCTCCAGGGTGGGGCCCAGCTCGGCCACAAAAATGCCTTCGGCACTGTGGCTACCATCGGCTAGCCAGGCCCCTGCCAGGGTGACCTCCAGCCAAGTGTCGTCGCAGGGGGCGATATCGATCGCCCCCCGACCCCTGGCTTTGAGATCGGCCATACCGGGAAGGTCAGCGGGCAGGGTAAACGACCCGTAGCCCGACTCCACCGTCAGAGGCCGCCCGGCCCGGACGGCGACAATGCTGCGCTGGGCCACCACGGCTTCTACGGAACAATCTAAATAGTCAACGGATACATCTGCATCGGAATAGGTCAGCTTCAACATGATCCCCCATGCCTTTAATGGTGGTGAATTTGTTTCAATACTTGTGGGTCAGTGCGGTTGTGTCAGCGCGTTTGCTTCAACCCTGAATGGCCGCTATGCCGAATCTCAACGGCGGTCCACGGGCGAGGTTTGCAGACTCAGTTGCAAACCCTGCGATCGCAAACCCTAAGGGCCATACCGTGGGCCAATACCGCTGCAAACCCCTGGCGTTCTGACGCAGGGCCAAGGGCGGCGGCAAGGCGGCTGTAAACCCAAAACCAGCGCCTGAATTAAACGAGATCAGCCAGTCCTGGCGATCCCTAGGCGGTGAACCAGTTTTGGGGTCAGGTTAACGCTGAAACACAAAATGCTGGCAGAACGGGTGCCAATATCGCCCGCTGAGGTAGGCTCCAGGTCGGCAGAAGGCACTCAGGCCATGGCCCGGAGTCGTCCCTAGTCCGAGGAACGGCCTGAACCCCAGGAACAGATCGCCCCAGAGTCGATCGCCCCGGCAGAGATCAGCTCCGCCTAGATCGCCTCTAAAGCCATCGCCCCGGCACAGATCTGTCCCATGGAAAGCGCCATGGAAAGCGCCCCCCCGGAAAATGCCCCTAGAGGTAATCAGCAGGCTAATGAAATAACGCTCGAACCCCGCCGCCATGCCTAGCTGGCCAGCATCGCCCGTAGCGGCGGCGACAGTCATTGTGGTGCCAGTAGACAAGAGATAGGCCATGGGGGTTCCTCCAGCGAAAACTGCAAGGCTTAGGGAATGGATGAAGCTAGGGTCAAGGGCGGGCCGATGGGGCCATTACCGCTTGACGAATAACCTCGAATAACGTTAATACTACACGTGTAATACAAATGTGTCTAGCCTGTCTAGACTGTTAGTTAGTGACAGAGGCCGTCCAGTTGTGACAGCCCTGGCCAAATTTTTCAGTGTCCTTTTACCCCTGTTCTCCCTGGAGGTGTGCCCGACAATGCCAACCCTAACCCGTGTCTCAACCACTGATATGGAAGTCACCAGCATTCGCCTGGAGCGATCGCTGAAGGAAAAGCTTAAAACCCTGGCGGGCGATCGGGGGTATCAGGCATTGATTCGCGACATTCTTTGGCAGTACGTCGAGCAGAGCCCCCCAGAGGCCCCCACCCAGCTTCAGCCCGATGACCTTTGCGCCAGCTTTGGGGCGGTGGCGGAGCACGATCAGGTGTGTGCCCTCACCGGCCAGCCCATTCCTCGCCATGCCCCGATGCGGCTGGGGTTGACCGCCCAGGGTCGGCTGGTTCCCTTGAGCGGCGATAGTCTTTAGGGGGCAGAGGGGAGCTGAATTCAAAGTTCAAAGTTCAAAATTTTGAATTCAGAATTTTGAACTTTGAATTCAAAAGATAATTTTCCCAGCGTGATTAAGTCTGACAGAATGGAGAACGGTCTACTCTGAGGCTTGGCTGATGACCCCTTCTACCGCCACCACCCGCCACTACCAACAGGTGCTCACGCTGCGATCGCGGGGCAAGTCTCTCCAGCGGTTCACCGCTGACGTAGAGGCCATCGTGCGGGCCTCGGGCATCGAGACCGGGCTGTGTACGGTGTTTTTGCGCCACACCTCCGCCAGCCTAATCATTCAAGAAAACGCCGACCCCGATGTGCTGGTGGATTTGGAAAACTTCCTGGCTCGGCTGGTGCCCGAGGGCAACCACTATATCCACAGCACCGAAGGCCCTGATGACATGCCTGCCCACATTCGGACGGTGCTGACCCACACCAGTGAGACCATTCCGGTGATGCAGGGGCGGTTGGCCCTGGGTACCTGGCAGGGCCTCTACCTATGGGAGCACCGGGCCCAGGGCTCGACTCGAGAGATGATTGTCCACGTGACCGGGTATTAGCATGGTAGA
>JAIXUR010000337.1 GCA_027483425.1 Cyanobacteriota bacterium
CTGTGACCTGCGCAGTCGTTCCCTGCCGCCAGCCGGTAGACAACCGAGCTTTCTACGAATTTTGGAGGAGTGATGGCCATGAAACAGTTACGACGATGGATGTTGGGGCTTGTGGTACTGGTGACCGCCCTGGGTTTAATGGCGCTACAACCCCGCGCTACCGCCCAAACCCCCAGTGCAGAGACCCCCGCTACCCTAGCCTCAGCGGGGCTGACCCTGGAAGAACTAGGAGACGGCATCTATGGCCTGATCGCCAGTGTCGACTTTCCACCGGCCAATCCTAATCTGGCCATCTGCAACGGCGGCATCATTATCGGCAGCGATGGCGTGGTGGTAATCGACCCCTTCCAGAACGAGGCCCTGGGCGATTTGCTGTTTGACACCGTGGCTACCCTCACCGAGCTACCGGTGAAGTACGTGGTCAACACCCACTACCACTTCGACCACACCGGCGGTAACCCCGCCGCCGCCAGCCGTGATCTACCGATTCTCGGGCGCGGCCCCATTCGTGACTTTATGCTCACCCGCAACGGCGATCGCGACCCCAATATCACGCCGCCCGAGGTGATTATCGACGGCGCTTGGGATCTCTGGCTGGGCGAGCGCCAGGTGCAAATTCGTGAGTTCGAGGGCCACTCCGGCGGCACCGATGTGATCGTCTACGTGCCCGATGCCGATGTGTTGCTGACTGGCGATCTGCTGTTTAACGAGCGCTTTCCCTACATGGCCGACGGCAATATTCGGGCCTGGCAGGCGAGCCTGGCCGCGCTGATTGCCGACTACCCCACCGCCACGGTGCTGCCCGGCCATGGCCCGGTGACCGATGTTGATGGCTTAGAAGCCCTGAAGACCTACCTGAATCAGCTCGTCGCCCTGGCCCTAGACTGGAAAGCCAACGGCACCACCCAAGCCGAGGCCATGACCATGGCCCTGCCTGCCCAGTACAGTACCTTCAAATTTCAGGCGCTATACCCCGGCAATCTGGAGGTGGCCTATCAGCAGATCACCCTGGGCCAAGACGATGCCGCGTCGATTCAGCGGTATCTGGCGGCGCAGCCTAAGGCGCTTCAGGCGCTCTAGAGCACCGGTACAGGATGGCTAAAAACCCGGTTTCTTCGTCGCTGCGCTAACGATATGATTTGCATTCTGGCCAAGAAACCGGGTTTCTGTACCGACGTTCTAGACAAGAAAGGGCAGAGGCAGAACGGGAAACCTTTGGAAAACAAGGGTGGCCTGTTCTGCCTTTGAGGACTAGCCGATCGCCAGGGGGGCCATCAACTCTGGGTCTTGAAAGAGGGGGGTGCTCAAGTACCGTTCCCCAAAGCTGGGCTGGATAATCACAATCAGCTTGCCCTCGTTTTCGGGGCGGCGACCCACCTCGACGGCGGCCTTGACCGCTGCACCGGTGGAAATGCCCGATAGCAGACCCTCGTCGCGGGCCAGGCGGCGACCGTAGGCGATCGCCTCTTCGTCGGCCACCTGCACCACTTCGTCGATCAGGCTGACATCCAGCACCTCGGGAATGAACCCTGCCCCAATGCCCTGAATTTTGTGGGAGCCGGGGCGACCGCCCGACAACACCGGGCTGTTGACCGGTTCGACGGCGATCGCCTTGAACTCCGGCTTGCGCTGCTTCAGCACACTGGCCACCCCGGTAATGGTGCCGCCGGTGCCCACCCCGGCCACCAGCATATCCACCTGGCCATCGGTGTCGGCCCAGATCTCCTCGGCGGTGGTGCGGCGGTGAATATCGGGGTTGGCGGGGTTGCGAAACTGTTGCAGCATGTAGGCATTGGGCAGGGAGTCGAGAATATCCTGGGCCCGCTGAATGCAGCCGGTCATCCCGGCCACGCCGGGGGTGAGCTCAAGCTCGGCCCCGTAGGCCCGCAGCATCGCCCGCCGCTCAGAGCTCATGGTCTCGGGCATGGTGAGAATCAGCCGGTAGCCCTTGGCCGCCGCCGCCATGGCCAGGGCAATGCCGGTGTTGCCCGAGGTCGGCGCCACCAGGGTGGTTTTGCCCGGTGTGATCAACCCCGCCGCCTCGGCGGTTTCAATCATGTTGATGCCGATACGGTCTTTGACGGAGGCCGAGGGGTTCATGCCCTCGAGCTTGATCACCAGACGAGCCAGGCAGCCCGCCTCCTGGGGAATGCGGTTGAGCTGTACCAGAGGGGTACGGCCAATCAGCTGGGTTACGTTTTCGGCAATTCGCATGGGCCTGGCCTAGATGTAATACATAATGTCGATCTGCTGCTTGGCGTTGCGTTTTTCCACCAGGTCTTGCAGGGTGTACCTTTGCAACACCCCCTCGGCGGCTTGGCGCACCTCCCCCCAGACATCTTGAATGACGAGGGCCTCTGGAGTATCCGAAACCTGGGGTGGGTCGGCCTGGGGCTCAAACCCCTCAATGCAGCTCACCACATCATAAAGGGTAATCTTCCACGGATCGCGGGCCAGAATGTAGCCCCCCCGCGCCCCCCGCTGGCTTTTGACCAAGCCCGCCCGCCGCAGGGTGGCCAGCAGTTGCTCCAGGTAGCGATCGGGTATGCTCTGCTGACTGGCAATCTGGCGAATTTGCAGCGGTTCACCGCTGGCATAGTGGGGGCTAAGCTCCAGCAGAGCCAGTAGCGCATATTCACTTTTAGCAGACAAATCCACAGGGTCAGCGGGGTAAAGAGTAGTGCCACCTATTATACCCCGGTTCTCCACTGGGGTTTGCAGGATTGTCCGGCGACGGAAAATCTACCGATTTGTATTCGGCTTCACCAAACGTAACAGAACTTCGGGGTAGTGTTCTAGGACACATTGCCTGGCCGATCGGTCAAGCAATGTGTCCCACCGCCGCGTTTTTCTCCTCGCGGGCCCACCTCTGGCAGGCACAATCTCCCATGAGCCCACTGAACCTGGTTGTTGATCAACTCGTTGGCCCCACGGCTGCTGCCCAAGCTGCCCTCGCGGCTGACTCGGTTCCCCTCGAAGGGATGGCCGACTTTCTTGAAATCCTTCAGTTTTTAATTCGTGAACCGGCGGTGGTGGGTAGCGAAGACTCGTTCTTTCGGGTGCTGCGCCGGGAGCTAGAGGAAGTCGGGGCCGAGGTCAGCTACTACCATGGGGTGCTGGTGGCCCAGGGCAGCCGCCCCGCCGAGCTAATGCTGTCGGCCCACATCGATCGCCACGGGCTGATGTGCACGGGCCCCAACGAGTTTCAGTACGCCGCCTTTGTGGCCGGTAACCAGAGCGAGCTGACCGGCGACTCGGTGTCTGAGCAAATGCTCCACACCATCGAAAACCGCTTTCAGGGGCAGCGGGTGCAGGCCCACCTGCCCTATACCGGCACCTACATCGGCCAGGGGGTGATTACCCGGTCTTACATTTGCCCCGAGCGCCACAACCTGATCTTCGAGGTCAATGGCCTCGATTACCTGCAACCGGGCACCCCGATCGCCTTTTTAGACCGGCTTCAGTTTAAAGACGGCTACATCTCGGCCCAGCTCGACAACGTAATTAGCGCCGCCATCATTATCTTTTTGTTCCGCTGTGGGTTTGAGGGCACGGCCCTGTTCACCGCCCAAGAGGAGTCGGGCCGCAGCTGGCGCTATGCCCTGTCGTGGTTTCAGCGCCAGCGGCTCTCGACCCAGCGGCTGATCGCCCTCGATACCAGCCCCTACCACAACCGCGAAGCCGCCGACGAGCAACTGGTGACCCTGCGCCGCAAAGACGCCAGCGCCAACTTTGCCCCCGCCATTACCCAAGAACTGGCCGATCGCTGCACCCAGATGGGCATGGCCTACAGCTACAAAGATGACTACATTGAGACCCAAAACCTGACTCGCCCCCGGCCCTACTCCCTAGGCCGCACCGAAATGGGTCGCCTGACGGCGGCCACCGATGGGGCGGTGACGGGCACCACCCTGCAAATCCCCACCACCGAGTACCACACGGCCACGGAGACGGCGTCCCTGGCCTCGGTGGCGGCGGTGATTCGGCTATTGCAGACCTACATTAATTAATCTTCAACTAATCTTCGCTGGGGGCGATCACGCCGTACCAGTCGGGGTTGTCGGTGGCGGTGGCCTCGGCTTCGGCGGCCCGGTTGTCGATAAAGGTGGGGAACTGGCCCAGCACCCTCACCTGGGGATTGCGGCGGGGGCGATCGCCCCTAGCCCCCGGCACAAAGATTGCGCCGCCCTTGCCCTGGCCGGGGTTGGCGCCTTCGCCTGCGATCGCCCCATTGCCCTCAAACACGGTGTTGTTCAAAATCAGTCGCCCCGCCTTGAGAAAGATGGCTCCGCCCAGACCGCCGCCGCCGCCGCCCTGGTTCATGGCCCCGGTGCCGCCGCCAAAGCCGCCAATACCGGGTTGGCCAGGGCTGCCGGGCAGACCAAAGTAGCCTCCTTCGCCTCCCCAGCCCCCAGCCCCACCGCCGCCGCCAAAGCCACCGTTGCCGCCATTGCCCCCGCTGCCGCCATTGCCCCCGGTAGCTGTTGGGGTCTGGGCATCGCCGCCGCCGCCGCCGTTGCCCGCATTGCCCACGCCGCCGAGGCCGCCGCCGCCGCTAAAGGTGGCCACCCCCAGGGTGCCGAGATCGCCCTGGGGGCCACTGCCGCCAAAAATACCAATGCCGCCGTTGCCGCCGTTGCCACCGTTGCCGCCGTTGCCGCCA
>JAIXUR010000579.1 GCA_027483425.1 Cyanobacteriota bacterium
AGCTTTCTCGGCGGGAGGTGACCGTTTCCTAGCAGTGTCCCTATGCCTACCCGCCCCTACCTGTTCTACGCCCTGACCAACAGCCTCTGCTCTCGCTGCCTGGGCAAGGTCGAGGCCAAAATCGTGTTCCAAGCCGGGGAAGTGTATTTGCACAAGCACTGCTCCACCCACGGGCGTGAAGAGGTGCTGATCGCCGACGACGAAGCGTATTACCGCCAAACCCAGGCGTTCATTAAACCAGGGGATATGCCGCTCAAGTTCAATACCCCCATTCGCCACGGCTGCCCCTACGACTGCGGCCTCTGCCCCGACCACGAGCAGCACAGCTGCCTCACCCTGATCGAACTGACCGATCGCTGCAACCTGAGCTGCCCCATTTGCTATGCCGACTCGGGCGCAGAGGACACCAACGCCGCTAGCCAGCCCCGCCGCCACCGCTCCCTGGCCATGATCGAGCGCATGCTGGATGCGGTGGTCGCCAACGAGGGGTCGCCCCAGGTGGTGCAGCTCAGCGGCGGTGAGCCGACCCTGCATCCTGACTTCTTTCAAGTGCTGGACCTGGTCAAGGCCCGACCGATTCAGCATCTGATGATCAACACCAACGGGCTGCGGATCGCCCAGGATGCGGAGTTCTGCGATCGCCTGGCGGACTACAAACCCGGCATCGAGATCTACCTTCAGTTCGATAGCTTTGAAGAGCACGCCCTGCGGGAACTCCGGGGGGCTGACCTGCGGGCCACCCGCCAGCAGGCGATCGATCGCCTCAACCAACTCAACCTCTCCACCACCCTGGTGGTCACCCTCAAAAAGGGCCTCAACGACCACGAAATTGGCAAAATCATCGACTACGCCCTGGCCCAGCGCTGTGTGCGGGGAGTCACCTTTCAGCCCATTCAGGCGGCGGGGCGGCTGGAGGGGTTCGAGGCGGGGCGCGATCGCTACACCCTGACTGAAGTGCGCCGTGCCATTCTCACCCAAAGCCCCCACTTCAAGCCCCAGGACATTTTGCCAGTGCCCTGCCATCCCGATTCCCTCGCCATGGCCTACGCGCTCAAGGTGAAGGGCCAGGTGATCCCGCTGACGGGGATGTTCTCGACGCCGACCTTTGTGGAGATGATGCCCAACTCGGTCCTCTACGAGCAGGACCCCGAGCTCAAGCAAAAAATCTTCGAGCTGTTTTCCACCAGCCACTCTCCGGCCACGGCGGCCAATGCCCTGAAGCAACTGCTCTGCTGCCTGCCCCAGGTACCGGTGCCCAGCGGCATCACCTACGAGAATATCTTTCGGATTATGATTGTGCAGTTTCTCGATGCCTACAATTTTGATGTGCGCTCGGTGAAGCGATCCTGCATTCACATCGTCCACCCCGATGGCCGCATCATCCCCTTCGACACCTACAACCTGTTTTACCGGGAGGGCAGCGCCGGGGCCGCCAAACTGGCCGAAGTTCAAGCCGCTCACCCCGTCATTGCGCCATGACTAACCCCGCCCCCCAAACCGAACTTCTAGAAATTGTGAAGGGCATGGTGCTGCTGCTGGGCTGCCATGCCCTGGCCCTGGGGCTGATCGTGGCCCTGGCTTTTTTGGCCGAGTCGATTTGGGGTATGTACAGCGGCCTATGGCCTCTGATCGTGGGGCTGGCGGCCTTCTTTGTGTGGCAATTGCTCTACGTGGTGCCGCTAATTTTGTGGCTGCGACGGCGGGGCCGGGTGGCCATGGCCAAGGGCGTTGTCATCGCAGCCGTGCTCACGGCCCTGGTCAATGGAGCCTGCTTTTTGGTGAACTTTGGCTACGTTGGCAGATGATGGCCGCCGTACTCACTCCCCACAGTAGGCAATCAAATCAATCTCCACATCCCCATAGCCCGCCAGGGCGGTCACCCCCACCGTCGTCCGGCTGGGCTGGGGGGCATCGCCAAAGTACGACTGGTAGATGGCGTTAACCGCTTCGTAGTAGCGAAAATCGGTCACAAAAATCCGTGCCATCACCACCCGGTTAAACCCGCTGCCCCCATGGTCAAGCACCAGGGCCAGGTTATCCATCACCCGGCGGGTTTGTTCTTCGATGGGGCCTTTGATAACCTGGCCCGTGGTCGGGTCTTCCGCCAGTTGGCCGGTCACAAACAAAAAGTCTCCCGCACGCACGGCATGGGAGTAGGGGGCGACCGGCGGCAGTACATTATCGGGCAGGGTCATGAACGTCAGCATGGGCGTAGCGTTGTTAACGATAGGCCTGTAGTGTACAGAATCTATTACGAAATATGAACAAAAATCTCGCTAGATAGAGCGGGGCGATCGCCCCTCCGGGCCGTGCAGCCCTTGTTGTGGCGGGGATCGCCTGGCCACGGGGCCTCGGCAGATCGCCGGGGCGGCCGGGAGCTATCCCCTGGGTCTGCAATAAAACTTAAACCCTCGGTCGCCGCGAGACCCAAAGACTCGTAGTAATCTGGTGGACATGGAATAGACCCCTAGCCAAGCCTGAGCCAGCGGCTTTTTTTCAATGCGTCTGGGGCAGGGTTTGGCCATGGCAAACTGCCATTAGTCATTGATTTTCAAGAGGGCATTGTTCATGGTTCAACGTGGTTCTCAAGTTCGTATTCTCCGCAAAGAGTCTTACTGGTATCGGGAAGTCGGTACCGTTGCGACCATTGACCAAAGCGGCATCAAATACCCTGCGGTAGTGCGCTTTGATAAAGTCAATTACTCTGGCATCAACACCAACAACTTTGCGATCTCTGAGCTGCAAGAGGTGGCCGCTCCTAAGGCCGCTAAGAAGGCTTAACCCGAGCCCAATTAGCGCCCCAGACTGATGCCCTAGACTGGCGCCCTAGACTAGCGACAATCTAGTTCATCCCAAGGCCTGTGCTTCGGCATGGGCCTTTGCTATGGGAGCCCATGCCCCGTAGCCAACCCACAGGCAATGGCTAGAGTGCCAAGATATCCGGCATAAAGACATCCGGCAAAGGTATCGTGCAAAGACCCACCTGTACAGGGGCTGAGGCCCAGACCGAGGCTTGTGCCAGAACTACCTGAAGTTGAAACCGTGCGGCGGGGGCTAGAGCGGGTCACACCGGGCCACCGTATCGAGGGGGGAGAGGTGCTGCTGGCCCGAACGATCGCCCATCCAGCCCAGGAAGCTGAGTTTTGGGCTGGTCTGACCGGCACTACCCTGAGCGCTTGGCACCGGCGGGGTAAGTACCTGCTGGGGCAGTTGACCCAGCCCGACGGCAGCTCCGGCGGCTACCTGGGGGTGCACCTGCGCATGACCGGGCAACTGCTGTGGGTCGACCCCAACGACTCAGTACAGCCCCACTGCCGCGTGCGCCTCTGGCTCAGCGGCCACCACGAACTGCGCTACGTCGACCAGCGCACCTTTGGTCGTCTCTGGTGGGTACCCCCAGGGGTGGCACCAGAGGTGATTATGACCGGCCTGCAATCCCTCGGGCCTGAACCCTTCGACGACCAGTTTTCTGTGGCTTACCTACGCCAGCGCCTGGCCCGCAGCCGTCGCCCGATCAAAAATGCCCTGCTCGACCAGGCCCTGGTGGCGGGCATTGGCAATATCTATGCCGACGAAGCCCTCTTTTTGAGCGGCCTGCGCCCGCTCACCCCCAGCGATCGCGTTAGCCCTCAGCGTCTCCAGCAGCTCCACGGTGCCATTCAAGCGGTGCTGACCACCAGCATCGAGTCCGGGGGCACCACCTTTAGCGACTACCGCGACATCTATGGCGTCAACGGCAATTACGGTGGCGTCGCCTGGGTCTACGATCGCGAAGGGTTGCCCTGCCGCGTGTGCAGTACCCCCATCCAACGCCTCAAGCTGGCGGGCCGATCGGCCCACTATTGCCCCCAGTGTCAGCGCTAGATAGGCCGCGACCCAGGAATTTCGTGTAAAGTAGGGCTGAGGTTAATAGCGAACATACCTATGGCAGCGACGTTGAAACGAGGCGATCTGGTAACGGCCGTGCGCGAAAAGCTCGAAAATAGCCTAGAGGCGAAGGCCAGCGATACCCGGTTTCCGCCCTACCTGTTTGAGACCAAGGGAGAAATTGTCGACCTGGCCGATGACTACGCCCTGGTCAAGTTTGGAACAGTGCCCACCCCCAATATTTGGCTGCGTCTCGACCAACTGGAGAAAAGCTAGAATACCCGGCAGGGGCATGGCCATGCCCCTGCCGGGTATCGATTGGGGAAACTATTTTCCAGAAGTCGCGTTACTAAAGGCCTTCGCTACAGCTCAGACCCCAGGGGCATTCCCCTCTGGATCACCGAGCTACTCGCATCCATCGGAAACGTTGCAGCCTGGGGAATGGGAAAGGCAGGCCGATCGAGGGTAACGTTGAGGGCTTCAGGCTGGGGCACCATGGCCATGCGCCAAGGGGTATAACCAGCTCCAGTCACTCCAGACAAAAGATGAATCACACCAATGGCAGCTACTCCAGCGCCGGCCATGGTGGCCAACTTCAGTCGATGGTTGAAATTGTGAAACACCCCCACCACCTTAGCCTCGGCATCGCTGGTGGGGGGGCAGGCCTGACTGCGAATACCCTGACGCAGGGCCAGCAGGCGATTGTATAGGCAGCGGGAATTCTCATCGTGCTGAAGCCAGCAGAGCACCTGCTGCCGTTCTTCGGACGTTACCTCACCATCCAGATATGCACTGAGCAGCTCAAAGCGATCGCGCTTGGTGGCATCTAAATCATGGCAACAGGGCACACCCATAGGCAAAAAGCCGCCATCATGACCAACACCACTCGACGGTGGCATCTCAACCTGGCTAGGCGTGTAGGGGGAGGTAGTCATACCAGAAACAGCACCTCAAAAAGCAACTAGATAACAACTCTGGCAGCTCAAAGACCTAGCTAGCGGCAAGCTTCGACCAAGTATTTTCACTACCATTGCTGATCATAAGGCCAACGTCTCAAAATCGGTAATACCTAAGGTAGTAATTCCAGCTATATACCGTACGTCTCTGGGTAGAGGCACCCTGTCCTAGATCGCCAGAGAGATCAGCGTGACTACCTTGAACAGATCAGATGACTAGTTAAGGTAGGGCTCAAGGTCAGTCTGGAGCCGCTGTCGGGCGCGGGCAATGCGAGATTTCACAGTGCCTAGGGAGACGCCTGTCGTATCCGCAATCTCTTCGTAGGACAATCCCTGGATTTCGCGCAAAACGATGGTGGTGCGAAAGACCTCGGGCAGATCGGCGATCGCCCGGTGCAGCTGATCGTAAAATTCGCGGGTCATCATCGCGTCTACGGGGCCGGGGGCGGTGGCGGCCACGTCCCAGTCAATGGTGCCATCATCCAGTGCCAAGGGGGCATCGAGGGAGAGGGTGGCACGATTGCGTTTGCGCCGCCGCAGCTCGTCATAAAACAGGTTGGTGGTAATGCGGCCCAGCCAGCCTTTAAACTTAGCCGGGTCGTTTAGGCGACGCATATTGCGATACACCCGAATCCAGACTTCCTGGGCTAGATCAGCCCGGTCGGACCAGTCGGGGGCCAGGTGGTATAACAGCTTATCTACATGGCCCTGGTAACGGTGCAGCAGTTCAGCAAACATCACGCGCTCGGGCCGCAGTCGCTTCTGGCAGAGGGCTACCAGTTCTGTGCTGGTGAGCTGATCAGGCTTGGCGGGGGCTTCAGGGGCACTTAGGGAAACATGCCAGGTCGAGAACATGGATTGGCTCATAGGGTCTACTCGTAGGCCGACATCTCATGGCCACCCGCAAATCCCTAGGGAGTTGCTCTAAGGTGGCGCTGTAGCTCCAAAGTAAAGCGTGTGTAATGTGCACCATTGTGGCGAGCAGACCGGCTTCTCGAGTTTCCCTTGTGCCTGTAAGTTGTCTGGCACACCCCGCAGAGATAGGCGCTACCTCCGTCAGTACTCAGTCGGCCTTCGTGGCGGGTCAACAGAGTGATATAACAGATCAAAGGAACTGTCATGGTGACAGTGCCCCAAGGGTGGAGAGGTGGCAGAGTGGTCGAATGCGCCCGACTTGAAATCGGGTGTGCGCAAGCACCGAGGGTTCGAATCCCTCCCTCTCCGTATCGAACAAGCTAACCAGGGGCTGAACCGAATCAAGATATTTCGCCGCGACCGCAAGCTGGCTCTACGGGGCTCTCTTCCGAAGAAACCTGGAAAAGGTCAGGGCAATCGGCAGACCACCATCGCTCTGGGGATATTTGCAAACCCTAGTGGAGTCAAGGTTGCCTTGGCTAAAGCCCAGCGTCTAGAGTCTGACTTGAACATGGATCGCTTCCAGTGGGCCGACTGGGAGGGGGGCAGCGGCGAACAGGTCGACAAGACAGCTGCTGATTGGGCTAAGGAGTTTGGGGCCATTAAGGCTGGCACTATCCAGGCTAGTTCCTATGAATCGAACTATAGAGACCCCCTAGGCTCCCTCCCTAACCAACCGCTGACTGAGGCATTGTTGATCGCCCATATCTTGGGCCGCCGTCAGCAGATACTGTCGGGGTTTGGCCTGCCCAATGCGCTACCGCAGCTGCGCCAGGGATTCATCGGGACGCTGGCACCGGCGCTGGCAGCCCTGACAGCACCAATCTGCCTGCTGCTTGATCTGGAGAGCGATCGCAGGCCAATTGGCATGGTGCAAGGCACTAGGGATTCGCCTCAGTGGGCCACCCCTGGGGCGACCAGCCGCTACGGCCAAACCCGACCTTGAGCGTCAAGCCCAACAGGATGCCCGGATTCGTAATGCCATTGAGGGCAAGTTTGGGCAGGGCAAACGTCGCTTTAGTCTGAACCGGGTGATGGCGAAACTCCCCCATACGGCAGCCACCAGCATGGCCATTACGGTTCTGGTGATGAATTTGGAGCGGCGGCTCCGACCGCTCTTTTTATTTTTTGCCCACTTCACATACCGCTATTCCATCAAAGCAATCCCTCGACTCAGGTCGCTTAGCCGGGCTTGCTGGCGGGCAGCGATGGGGGATCGGGCGCTGGCCCAACTCAAAGGCGCTATCGAGTCCTCGCTGATTTTTTCAGTAGACCCTAATTAGGGGCTCAGTTAGGGGCTCGGTGCGCCAAATTGGCTGGCTCGTGGCACACTGGCACTGGATTCTGCGGACAATGCACTATTCCTGCGCTATAAATTACTCTTCCTGGGCAATGTGAGGTGACGCCATGGCATTTGAATATCCTGAAACCCTGAAGTATCTAGACACCCACGAGTATGTGCGGGTCGATGAAGACGAGGGCATTGTGACCGTCGGCATTACCGCCTTTGCCATTGATCAATTGGGCGACATTGTGTTTCTAGAATTGCCCGAGGTGGGCGATAGCCTCGAAAAGGGCGAAAAATTTGGTGCCGTTGAGTCGGTCAAGGCCGTAGAAGAGCTCAAGTCGCCCGTGAGTGGCGAGGTGCTAGCGCTCAACGAAGTCCTGCTAGAGTCTCCCGAGCAAATTGGTGACGACCCCTACGGCGACGGCTGGCTGGTCAAAATTAAGGTTGATGACCTCGATGATCTAGACGACGCCCTCACCGCCGATGATTATAAGGATCTGGTGGGAGGATAGGGTGAGGCGAGGAGGACAGTCTCGGCACGCGCGGTCAACCCCCTTGCGTTTACCCCCGACCTGGCTATACTAGGGCTGACTTTCACCGCATCCTTGGCGGCCTTGCCATCTGGCCGCTGCGGGCAAGGGATCTTTCCCTGAGGGCCGTGGCAGAGCATTCGAGACGCGTAACCGTTAGGAGATTTCTACAGGAAACGAAGATCCCAATTTTAAGCTCGCGACGGTAGCCATTGTAGGGTGGGCACTGCCCACCATTTGGAAAACTATTTTCCAGCAGTCGCCTTAGACATAGAAAATCAAGACGTGGACAAACAACAGCTAGAAAGCGGGCATGAGGAA
>JAIXUR010000345.1 GCA_027483425.1 Cyanobacteriota bacterium
GCCGTCGAAGATCTTCTCCCCACGGGGCAAGGCCCATGGGGAAGCTGAGGGAATTTACGATCGCCAGATGGCTACTGGCACTGGGGGGCGACCGCTAGAAGCGGCCTCAAGCCGCCTAGGGAGTCACGGGAGATAGTTTGCCATCGTATAGGGGCGCATCGGCGATCGCCCCTAGGCCCTGGCTGGTCAGCAGATCGCTCCACACCGGGGCGTAGGTGGCGGGGTCTGCGGCCACCAGGGTTGAGAGCTGGGCCAGCAGGTCTTGCCACAGCCCCGCCGAGCTGTAGATCGTCAGCTTTTCACTGGCCGAGGCTTGATCCAAATCGCTAAGCTGTTTACTCACCTCGGGTGAGAGGGTATCTAGGTAGGCGTCATCGGCTCGCTGCACCACCGCTGTCACCACAATATCTTCGGCCCGGTTATCGGCATTGCATACCAGCATCAGCGCCCACAGATAATTTTCGCCGGGCTCCAGGTCTACCGACCCAGGCAAGGTCAGGCTAAGGGCCGAGGCATGGTTGGCAAAGCCTGGGGTCGAGGCCGGTGGCATCGAGACCTGGCTCACGTAGACGTCTTCGCCCGTGGATTCTTTCAGCAGCCGCAGCTCGGCAAAGGCGGCGTTGTTGGTGGGAATGTAGGCAAACAACTGGGGAGCCGCCTGGGTGGTCAGCCCCACGTTGGTCTCTGGCACAATGGCGGTGAGTCCAGCCTGCTCAGTCAGCGCAACGCAGGTGTCGCTGCGCCCAGACCCGGCCTCTCGGTTGCCGGGGGAGCCTACGGGTGGGGCCTGAAAACTCAATTCGGTGGGGAGCTGGGCCTGGGCTGGCAGCGCAGCGCAGCAGGCCACGATGCCCAGCAGACTCACAAAACGCTTGGGGGAAAACAACTTGGGGGGCAAGTGAACCATGGGGTCTCCTAGGGCTTAATCAGGACGTTTAGCAGCATAGGCCCCTCACAGGGGCAATGTACACCATAGAAAAGCATTGACCATGGGGGCGGGTCACGCCTCGCAAAGCGCCCGGACCCGGCTTCTCGATTGCCGGGGGAGCCTACGGGTGGGGCCTGAAAACTCAATTCGGTATTGAGCTGGGCCTGGGCTGGCAGCGCAGCGCAGCAGGCCACGATGCCCAGCAGGCTCACAAAACGCTTGGGGGAAAACAACTTGGGGGTCAACAGAACCATGGGTTCTCCTAGGACTTCAATCAGGACGTTTAGTAGCCTAGGCCCCTCACAGGGGCACAGTACACCATAGAGAAGCGTTGACCATGGGGGCGGGTCACGCCCCAAAAACATCGCCAACTGGGCAGGGCAACTAGGGCGGTCAACTGGTCGGTCATAGGCACCGCGCACAGCTCTTATCTTCCAAAAAACTTCACTGGCTTGGCGTTAAGTTCCGCAACGGGCTAGGTAAATTTGACTAGATCGTCAGGGTTTCATAACATTGGGGTCTTGGGGCCAGGCGAGGCGATCGCCCCTCAGCCCGTCCGTTTCCCAACCACTCGAGTCGTACTCCATAATCAACACAGACAGCTCGTCCTCTGCACCGACCCGCGATCGCCGCCATGCCCCTTTCCTGGCCACCTAAATTTGGCCCTCGCTGGCCCTGGCCCCCCTTGCCTGGGCCGGTGGGCGAATCGGTGGTGCGCCTGGCCCGCCCCCTGCTGGCCGCCAGCCTGCTGGTGACCGGGGCCACCCTGGGCCTGCGCTCCCTGGGCTGGCTCGAGTTTGTGGAATTGACCGCCTACGACCACTTCATGCAGCGGCAGCCCGACCTCGGCCCCGACAATCGCCTGCTGGTGGTGGGCATTACCGAAACCGATCTGCAAACCCTCCAGGAGTGGCCAGTGAGCGATCGCTCCCTGGCTCGGGCGATCGCCCAGCTCCAGCAGCATGATCCGGCGGTGATCGCCGTGGATATCACCCGCGACTTTCCCCAGGAGCCCGGCCATCGCGAGTTCATGGCGCAGCTTTCCCAGCACCCCAACATTTTGCTTCCCTGCAAAACCAGCTCCCTGGACGATCTGGGCACGCCACCACCACCCGGCCTTTCCCCAGATCAGGTCGGCTTTGCGGATCTGGTGATCGACCCCGGCGGCATTCTGCGGCGCAGCCTGCTGCTGGTCACCCCGCCCCAGCCGGCTAAGCCTTTTCCCAAGCAGCATGTCTGCAACGACCCCACCCAAACCCTGCTGTCCTTGGGGTTTCGGTCTACCCTGCTGTACCTGCAGGCCCAGGGCATTGAGGCGGGCTTTACCGAGGCGGGGAAACTGTACTTTGGCCCCACGATCATTCCTCAGATTGGCCCCAACACCGGGGGCTACCGCAACGCCGACACCGCTGGCTATCAGGTGATGTTGCACTACCGCTCTGCGGCCAATGCCGCCCCCCAAATCTCTCTGCTCGACCTGCTCGACGGCCAGGTGGATCCAGCGCTGGTGCGCGATCGCATTGTGATGCTGGGCTACACTACCCCCCAGGCCAAAGACGACTTCTACACCCCCTTTAGCTCGGCCCGGTCGGACAAGCAAAAGATGCCGGGGGTGGTGGTTCACGCCCAGTCCGCCAGCCAGCTCCTGGCCACGGTGCTCGATGGTCAGCCGCTGCTGTGGGTGTGGCCCCACCCGGCGGAGCTGCTGTGGATCGTAGGTTGGTCGCTGCTGGGGGGGATCCTGGGCTGGTATTCGCGTCACCCGGCGGCCTTTGCCCTGGTGATTGTGCTCGGGGCCGGCGGGCTCTACGCCATCAGTCTGGCCATCTTTTTCCAGGGCGGCTGGATTCCGGTGGTGCCTCCGGCTCTGACGTTTTTAGGTACCGCCGTGGGGGTGGTGCTGCTCGATCGCTTCAACAACAGCGCCTACGGGCAGCAGGTGTACCGCACCGTCAAAACCCTGCTACACCTAGATATCGAAATCGACGAAGACAAGCTCGAGAAACAGGTGGCTGAGATCACCGAATCAGACTACTTTCGCGACCTCCAGGACAAGGTCAAAACCCTGCGCGAGGGCGGCCCCAGTTTCGACGGCCCCTTTGACTCAGCGGTGCCCGGCTGGCCCGGCGATGATGCCTTGGCCCCCGGCGCTGCAGCCCACCTAGATAGCGACCTCGAGGCCCTCAATCTATTGTTGGCCCCCGATCCGCTAGTGCCCCCTCAGCGAGACCCCCTAGCGACCCAGGATCATGCCCCCACGGACGACGGGCTCGAGTTCCTCAACGATCTCAATCGAGAGGCCCAGCAGTTTAAGCAGCAGCGCGCCGAGGCGATCGCGGTGGCCCAGGATCCTCCCCCCGCTGACGACGATGGGCGCGGGTTTCTCGACGATCTCACCCAAGCGACTCAGTGGCTTCAGCCCCCCGCATCCCCCTACAGCCCGTTTACCCTAGAGGATGCCTTTTGCCGTTGTAGCGACACCAGCGACGCCACCGCTCGCTATGTCAACTTCATCGATCACGAGATCAAGCAACTCAAGCAGAGCCTGCGCGATCGCGTGGGGCAGGGTGATAGCAAACCCCTGGATGGAATTTAATCCCAAATCCTGTCCATATAATCTGGTTTTAGGCTCTGACATCGCCCCAGGGTGAGTCTGACAAAAGGTAAACAGGGCTACAGAACAAGACTTGTGTTAACGAATACGTTAACGGAGTTAATTCCCTGAATCTCTCCACGCTCCGCCCTTCCGCTCGGGACGGGTAAGTAGGACATCGGGTCTAGGGCCACAGCACGGCTGTGCTTCCCTTGGGAGCATCTCCATCCTCGGGATACCCTGGAGCGGCTCATCCCCAGGGGTGCTAAGACATTACCGTTTCAGATTTAGCATTGCGGAAAGGTGGAACGAAACATCAATGGCCAAGATTATCTCCATTCACTCGTTTCGTGGCGGAACCGGCAAATCGAACATGACCGCCAACCTGGCCGCCATGGCGGCAGGTCAGGGTAAGCGGGTGGCCATTATCGACACCGATATTCAGTCCCCCGGCATCCACGTGCTGTTTGGCCTTGACGAAGACAGCATGAACCTCACCCTCAACGACTACCTGTGGGGTCGTTGCACCGTTTCTGAAGCGGCTTACAATGTCACCCCACCCTCGGTGGCCGATCAGGGTGGCACAGTTCATCTGGTGCCCTGTAGCATTAAGGCCGGTGAAATTGCCCGCATTCTCAACGAGGGCTACAGCGTCATGCTGCTCAACGATGGGCTGCGCAAGCTCTGCGAAGAGCTCCAGCTGGATTACCTGTTTATCGATACCCATCCTGGCTTAAACAAAGAAACCCTGCTCTCCATCGCCATTTCTGACTCGTTGATTATTATTTTGCGCCCCGATCGCCAAGATTTTCAGGGCACTGCGGTCACCCTCCAGGTGGCCAACCGCCTCGACACGCCCAAAACCAACCTGGTGGTCAACAAGGTACTCACCAAGTACGACCGCGAGGCCGTGCGGGCCCAGGTGGCCCAAAAGTTTCAGACCCCGGTGATTGGCGTGTTTCCGGTGTCTGAGGAAATGATTGAACTGGGCAGTAAAGAACTGTTTACCCTCACCTTTCCCAACCATCCCTACACCACTGAGCTCCAGGGCGTAGCTCGGCATGTGGTGACCTAGGGGCCAACGCTTCAGTGCCTGACAGGTTGGCCCAGGAGCCTTAACTCCGCTATTCCGCTATTGTCTTAGGTTCAAAGGTAGGTAGACGGGTGAACGACAGCAACCAAAGCCAGCAGGCCCTTGATGACCAACTCGATTCCTTGATTCAGCCCTTCAAGGCGGTAGCCTCCCCGTTGCAGCAGTTTTTAAGCGATCTGTATGCCAAATACAAGCCCCTGACCGATGGGGCTGTGGCCAGCTACATTCCAGAACTGGCCAAGGTTGACCCCGATCTATTTGCCATTTCGGTGGTGACGGTCGATGGCAAGGTGATCGAGGTGGGGGATATTGACCAGTTGTTCACCATTCAGTCGGCGTCGAAGCCCTTTGTCCATGGCCTCACCCTCGAAGACTGCGGGCGCGATTTTGTCATGTCGCGGGTGGGGGTCGAGCCCACCGGAGAGGCCTTTAACGCCATTGTGCTCGATGAGTCGTCGGGGCGGCCCTACAACCCCATGGTGAATGCGGGGGCGATCGCCACCGCCGGGCTAGTCAAAGGCGACGACCCTACCAGCAAGCTCAACCGGGTGATGGATATGTTTCGCCGTTACTGTGGCCGCGATCTATACGTCGATATGTCGGTATATACGTCAGAGCGCACCACCGGCCACCGCAACCGGGCGATCGCCCACCTGATGCTCAACTTCGGCATGGTCGATCAAAACCTCGACGACATGCTCGACCTCTACTTTAAGCAGTGCTCGGTCATGGTCAACTGCCACGACCTGGGCATGATGGCCGCCACCCTGGCCAACAACGGGCGCAACCCCATGACTGGCGAACAGGCCCTCGACTCGGAATATATCAAGGACGTGCTCAGTGTCATGTACACCTGTGGCATGTACGACTACTCAGGCGAGTGGTCCTACCGGGTGGGTCTACCGGCCAAGAGCGGCGTGGGCGGCGGCATTGTGGCGGTGGTGCCCAAGCTGCTGGGCATTGGGGTGTTTTCACCCCGGCTCGATGCCCGTGGCAACAGCGTACGGGGAGTGAAGGTGTGCGAGGAACTTTCCAGCCACTTTGGCTTTCACTCCTTTGATCTGCACGAAGACAACTCTAAGTTTCTCAACTCCCTGACCCGCACGCGCGCCACCTAGGCGGCTGCGTGCCCTAGGTTCACTTTGCTGGTGGCTGCGGGGTATTGAGTCGCTGTCAGACAGCCTATACTTAGTGAAGCAGAATAGCTTTGGTGCAGAGGAATGATCGCGATCGCACCTATCAAATCTTTAACCAGCAGCTACGCGATTACGTTCGAACAACGCCCATCACTCTGCAAATTCCCGAGCAGGCAGGCATCGAGCCTGACCATTGTTTTTGGCTCAGCAACTGGGCAGCTGTAAGCGGCAAAAGTCGAATTAACTTGGCAACTGATCCAC
>JAIXUR010000306.1 GCA_027483425.1 Cyanobacteriota bacterium
GGGTGGCTTTCCAGACCTGCCGATGATGGAAGACTTTGAGCTGGTACGGCGGTTGAGGCCGCTGGGGCGGATTGCGATCGCACCCAGGGCGGTCGTCACGCGCGATCGGCGCTGGCGCAGCCTGGGCATTTTGCGCACGACCCTAGCGAACCAGGCGATGGTGGTCGGTTATTTGCTGGGGGTTGATCCCCAACAGCTGGCTCGATGGTATCGAGGACTGGATAAGCCGCGATCCTAGCAGCCTGTCGGAGTAATCGCTCTGGCCACCATCTAGAACAAGCCAGCCGGGAGTCCATCCCGTTTAGGAGTGGCTTATCCGTAGGCAGAAACTGAATGTTTGTCGCTGTTTTGATCCACCCCGCCCTCCGGGCACCCCGCCAAGGAGGGGATGTGGTTTCCATTGCTTCGAGTCGGAGTTATCCGGAACTGCTACTAGGAAACGTTGACTCTGCCCGAAGCTAACACCCAGACAAGCCCGACTCCCGGCTCCTGGTTCCTGACTCCTGCCTCCCGGCTCCTGCCTCCTGCTTCCCAGCCTACTTGCCAAACAGATCCAACTGCTCAGAAGGATCCTGAGGATTCGCTAACCCTCGGCCCCGGCGGCGAGGGGTGGGCGATTTTGGCACTTCGCCCCGCAGGCCGACGGCAATGGTGCTGTTGCGCTCGATCTCGCGCATCACATCCCTGGCCCGCTGAATGACAGAGGGGGGCAGCCCCGCTAGGCGACCGGCTTCGATGCCGTAGGACTTGTCGGCCCCGCCGGGCTGAACCTGGTGCAGAAAGATAATCTGGTCGGGCATTTCCTTGACCGTGACCTGGTAGTTGGCGACATTGGGAACCAGCGCGGCCAGCTCATTGAGCTCGTGGTAGTGGGTGGCAAAGATGGTGCGAGCCTGGATGTCGACGGCCAGGTGCTCGGCCACGGCCCAGGCAATGGAGAGGCCATCGAAGGTGGCGGTGCCCCGGCCAATTTCATCGAGCAGCACCAGGGATCGGGGGGTGGCGTGGTTGAGAATATTGGCGGTTTCGTTCATCTCGACCATGAAGGTCGATTGGCCGCTGGCCAGGTCGTCGACGGCTCCGACGCGGGTGAAGATGCGATCGCAGACCCCCAGCCGCGCCCCCTTGGCCGGGACAAAACTGCCCATCTGCGCCATCAGCTGGATCAGCCCCACCTGGCGCAGGTAGCAGCTCTTACCGCTGGCGTTGGGGCCGGTGAGAATAATTAAATCCTGGGGAGCCGTGGCGTCGCGATCGCCAGGCGTTGCGCCCAGATAGGTCGAGTTGGGTACAAAGAACCCAGCGGGGAGGAGCTGTTCGACGACGGGGTGGCGGCCTTCGGTCACGGCGATCGCGCGGGTATCCTCCATCTCTGGGCAGCTGTAGCCCTGGAAGATGGCGACCTCGGCCAGTCCACAGAGCACATCCGCCGCCGCCACCGCCGCCGCCACCTTGCGAATCAGGTCGACCTGCTGACCCACCTGCTCCCGCAGTTGATTAAAAATCTCGTACTCCAGGGCGTTGATTTCGGCCTCAATGTTGAAGACCCGCGCCTCGCGCTCCTTCAGCTCGGGGGTAATGTAGCGCTCTTCGTTGGTGAGGGTTTGCTTACGAATGTAGTTGTCGGGGGCCTGGTCGGCCCGGGCGCGGGAGAGGCTGATGTAGTAGCCAAAGGCTTTGTTAAAGCCCACCTTGAGGGTGGAGATGCCGGTGCGCTGGCGTTCCGCCGGTTCTAGCTCGGCGATCCATTTTTGGTCGTCCACCGCCTGCTGGCGCAGATCGTCGAGGGGCGCGTTGACCCCATCGCGGATCAGGTGGCCTTCGGTGAGGTAGAGGGGCGGGGTTTCCACCAGGTGCGATCGCAGGGTTTGCCCCAGCTGTTCTAGCTCCGGCGGCACGTATTGCAGCGCCTGGAGGTAGCGCGACTGGGCCTGGGCCACCAGCGCCGCCAGCTCCGGCAGCCGCAGAAAGGAGTCGGCCAGGGCGACCAGGTCGCGCGCGTTGGCGGTGCCTGAGCCCGCCCGCCCCGCCAGTCGCTCCAGATCGTAGATTTGCTTCAGCTTGTACTGGAGCATCTGCCGCAGATTGCCGTCCTGGAGCAGCTCTGTAATGGTGGCCTGCCGGGTTTGAATGCCCTGAACCTGGAGCAGGGGTTGCAGCAGCCAGCGCCGCAGGGTACGCCCGCCCATGGCCGTGACCGTGCGATCGAGGGCCCACAGCAGCGAGCCGTTGTAGGTGCCATCCCGCGCGGTTTGGGTGATTTCTAAATTGCGGCGGGTCTGGTGGTCGATCACCAGGTAGGCGGCCAGGGTGTAGGTGCAGAGGGGCTGGAGAGGAGCCTGGACAGACTTTTGGGTGGCTTCTAGATAGTCGAGCAGGCCGCCCGCCGCCCGCACCGCCAGGGGCAGGTGATCGCAGCCCAGCCCCTCCAGCGATCGCAGTCGAAACCGTTGCAGCAGCCGCTGGCGGGCCTCGCTCTGGCTGTAGGGGCCCTGGGGCCGTAGGGTGTAGCAAAACTGTCTGGGCAGACAGGGGGGCAATTGATCGGAGGTATCCCCCGGCCGCAGCATCGCCCCCAGGTTGGGCGCATCCACCGGAAACAGCACCTCGGCGGGCTGGAGCCGCAGCAGCTCTTGGCTGAGCTGGTCTAACTCGTCGCCCTGGGTGGTGAGAAACTCGCCGGTCGACACATCGGCGTAGGCCAGGCCCCAGTGGTGCCCCGCCACCACCACCGAGGCCAAAAAATTGTTCTGGCTGGCGCTCAGCATGCCCTCTTCGAGCACCGTGCCGGGGGTGATGACGCGGGTCACCTCCCGCTTGACCAGGCCCTGGGCGACGGCGGGGTCTTCGACCTGGTCACAGATGGCGATCGCAAACCCCCTCTCGACCAGCTGGGTGCAGTAGCGATCGAGGGCATGGTGGGGAATGCCCGCCAGGGGCACCCGGCCAATCTGCTTACCGGCGTCTTTGCTGGTGAGCACCAGTTCTAGCTCGCGGGCGATCGCGATCGCATCCTGAAAAAAGGTCTCAAAAAAGTCGCCCACCCGGTACAGCACCAGGGCGTGGGGATACTGCTCCTTCATCTCCACGTAGTGGCGCATCATGGGCGACAGCTCATCCCAATCGACCGAGCGGTGGTCGGCGTAGCGCACGGTATGTTTGGTCAACCGCTCTGGTAGGGGGGGCTGGCTATCGGCGGAGGGAGATGGACCGAGCATGGGGGGTGTCAGGTACTACCGTTAAGCTTCGTTGCACGACCTGGGAGTGGTACAGGGCCCGTGTTAGCTTCAATATCGTTGCACATTCCACCAATGTTTAATATTAACGAGGTTGATACCGTGGCCCTGTCAGAAAAGTTTGCTCCAGCCCTGACCGAAACCCGCGAAGACTTCTCTGAGTACGTCGCCCATCTGCAACTGCACATGGCCCTTCAGGCTCGTAATCTGGTGCCTTCCCTGGGCCACATGGGTGATAGCCGCAACAACCTGCTGCACCAAACCCAGGCCGATGTCGAGAAGCTCGTCTCTCGCCAAGGGTTCTAAGTAGGTCAACCTAATTAATTGTAAGCAGGGGTTTGGGGGCTGCGTCCCCTGGCAGGAGGGTTCACCCCCACCGCTGGCCGTCACTGGTTCGGCCTAGCCGCCCTGTCGGCACCAAAATTTATCAACGAAGGGAGGGTTACAGCATTGCTGTGACCCTCCCTTCGTTACGGATACCTTGTAGGGCGATCGCCTACTTGGCTAGGTGCTTTAACCCCTGGCTGTAGTTAGCGCCGGGCTGGGCACAGCTCCAGAGATATCCCCACGCTGCGATGATGAAC
>JAIXUR010000129.1 GCA_027483425.1 Cyanobacteriota bacterium
TGGCTCATGATTAGAGCATCATAGTGATACGTAAATGCCTCGGATTCAGGAGAAGCTAGACGGTCAAATAGCTTACTTTGTCAGAGCAAGAAACAGTATCTAGAGATTCAAATTTTGTTTAAGGACGAGCAAGGATGCAAGGGTCACAGTGTAAGGGGATTCAGCGTCGTACCAGGGCTCAGGAGATGTCCAGGAAAGAAGCTACCCTCCCCTCTCTCTCCTTCCTGTAAGGGCATAGGCTCTGCGCCCTTACAGGACGCAAAATTCTTCGGTATTTTCATGGGCAGAATGGTCTTCAGACCCAGCCAGAAATGGGGTTACGGCAATTTTTATGGGCGCAGGTAGTACAGCAGCGATCGCACCAGGTCAGAGGGCAGTCCTAGGCGGCGCTGTAGATCAGCCAGATCTCGGTAGGGCCCACCGCGCGATCGCTCCTGAACCATGGCCTGGGCCAGTTCCAGCGGTAGCCCAGGGATGGCACCAAGCTGCTGGGTCGACGCCTGGTTCAGGCTTACTGAGGGCAGGGTGCCCTGGTGCTCTTCGTAGTAGCAAAACGACAGCACCGGGGCCAATGGACTCAGGGATCCAGCAGAAACCCCCAGGGCCGCCGCCAAGTCCTCTAAGCAGTGAAACTGTACGCCTCCCTGGCGCAACCGGACTAGCCCCTGGGCCTGGCGAATTGACAGCCCCGGCAGTCGCAGCCAGTCATCTACCGTGGCCCGGTTAACATCCAGGCTAAAGCCCAGTTGAGCGGCCTGGGCTAGCTCGTGGTAAGACCGCAGCCGATAGCTCGGATCGACCGCCAGGTGGCTAGCCAGAGGATTAAACTGCGCCCTTAGGCTTTGCCAACGCTTGAACATGGTCATGTCTGATCTGCTTCAGGTGCTGAGGGCCTAGGAGTATCCATTAAAAATAACTGTGTCATGAGGTCGTTTACTGGACGCTGCGCTAGACTTTGAGAACCCTCTTGCATCTACACTACGTCTCTATCCTCTAGGCCACCTGTCCCAGGAGCTGACGGCGCTTTTGCTCAAACTCCAGCTCCGAAATTAAACCCTCCTGGCGAAGCGCATCGAGCTCCCGCAGGGCAGCTCCCAGGGCATTAACTTGGGTCGCATCCAGGGGAGCCGCAGAGTCTGAGGCCCTAGAGCCTGAGACAGGTTGGCCCCACCGCTGGGTGAAGTCATCCATCGACTGGGTCAGCAGCATGACGCCATCGATCGCACAGGCCACCTTCGGAATTGGGGTTAACCCTAGCAGCAGATAAAGCACCCCCCACCCAGGCTGCCCCAGGTAAAATTTATGAAGACCCGATAAAGGAGTAACTACCCCCAGCCCGGCCAGCAGTACGGCTAGCCGACGATTACGCTGTGCCATCACCACTCCCTTTCAGTAGTTCTGTAGCCTGCCATTGATGCCATTGAGTTTAAACTTGGGATTAAACCCAATCAGCCCAGTATAAAACGGTCATAAAGAATCGACATTCACCCGCCTGATCAGGGTTCCGCTTTACCGGTCATCCGAGACAATAAAATTACCTCCCTCCTCTCCTCAGAATGCCTCAAGCTGACTTCTCCACTGAATGGGTGCACCGTTTTATCGATCCCTACGCGCTACTGGGGGTGTCTGTGGCGGCGGACGATCGCCGGATTCTCAAGCGGTACCACGCGATCGCGAAGCAGCTCCATGCCGATACGTTAATTAATACGCCGGGTGCCCCTGAGGCCCTGGCAGAGCTCAAACAGTTTGCCGCCCAGGTGCTGCCGAAGCTGGTTAACCCAGCCTATCAGCGCCTGAAGCAAGACAAGGGGCGCAGTGAGGTGCTGGCTACCCTACGATTTAAGGTGCGCCGCCTTAGCCGCGACCAGCAACTCCAGCCCACCGGCGATCTGGGCAAGGCGCTGCTGACGATCCACGAGGCCGAGGTTGACGTGTTCTATGAGCATGCGGTTGACCAACTGAGCGATCGCCAATACACCGCGTTGGATCCCTTTGAAGACTGTACCCATCAGTTGGGCGAGCTGAACCTGGTCTACCTGCGGCGCAAAATGGGTGCCCCGATCATTCGTGAAAAGCGCACTGGGTTGATGGCTACCTCGTCCATCGCCCGTCCCGCTACTTCGGTGGTCGACCCACCCTCCTTCGAGGAACCCGTGGCTTCGGGGCTGGTCTACGCTGAGCGGCACTTTGGTCGAGCCCAGGAATATTTAAAGGGTAAGAACGCCGCCGCCGCTATTCAAGAGCTCAAGGACGCCCTCAAGCTGGATCCCAAAAACAGCAGCTACCACTGCTTGATCGGTCAGGCCTATCTACTCCACAGTCTGCCCGGCATGGCCAAGGTGCATTTCAAACAGGCTCTGCGCCTCAACCCTGGCAATGCTGTAGCCCTCAAGTATGCCAAGCAGCTCAACGTGAATTTGACCGATTCTCCCCGTCCTACCCCTGAGGCGGTGCCGGTGCCGGTCTCCGGCAAGCGATCGCTGTTTGGCGGCCTATTTTCTAAGGGCCCCAGCCGCTAGACCCGGATCAATCCCTAGGCCCAACCTGAGGTCCAAGGTACGATTAGCAGCACAGCCTACAGCACAGCGGGGTAGCGAATGTAATAGAATCGCAAACGCTATGCCCGTCGCGATCGGAGAGCCCAACCCCTGTGAACAGTTTTAACGCCAAGACCCACCTCACCGTCGGTAACGCCACCTACATTATTTACAGCCTGCCCGCCGCTGCCGCCACCCTGGGAGACATCAGCCGCCTGCCCTTCAGCCTCAAGGTGCTGCTCGAGAACCTGCTGCGCCATGAAGACGGGCGATCGGTGACCGCCGCAGACGTGCAGGCCGTGGCCGACTGGCTCCAGAGCCAAACCTCCCAGCGCGAAATTGCCTATCGGCCCGCTCGCGTTCTGATGCAAGATTTCACCGGGGTGCCCGCCGTCGTCGACTTGGCGGCCATGCGCGACGCCATGGTCAACCTGGGGGGCGATCCCAACAAGATCAACCCCCTCTCGCCGGTGGATCTGGTCATCGATCACTCGGTCATGGTGGATTCCTTTGGCAGTGCCGAGGCCTTTGGCGAAAACGTCGAAAAAGAATTTCAGCGTAACTTTGAGCGCTACGCCTTTTTGCGCTGGGGGCAGAGCGCCTTCGACAACTTCCGCGTGGTACCGCCAGGGACCGGCATCTGTCACCAGGTCAACCTAGAATACTTAGCCCAGGTGGTGTGGACCAAGGCCGAAAACGGTGAAACTGTGGCCTATCCCGACACCCTGGTGGGCACCGACAGCCACACCACCATGATCAACGGCCTCTCGGTCCTGGGCTGGGGCGTGGGCGGCATTGAAGCCGAGGCGGCCATGCTGGGTCAACCGATCTCGATGCTGATTCCCGAAGTGGTGGGGTTTAAGCTCACCGGGCAGTTGCCCGAGGGAGCCACCGCCACCGACCTGGTACTCACCGTGGTGCAGATGCTGCGGCAGAAGGGGGTGGTCGGCAAGTTCGTAGAGTTTTACGGTGACGGGCTCGATCACCTCACCCTGGCCGATCGCGCCACCATTGCCAACATGGCCCCCGAGTACGGGGCCACCTGTGGCTTCTTCCCCATCGACGGCGAAACCCTACGCTACCTGGAGTTTTCGGGTCGTGACCCCGATCGCGTCGCCCTGGTCGAAGCCTATGCCAAGGCCCAGGGCCTCTGGCGTGATGCCACCGCCCCCGAACCGATCTTTACCGACGCCCTAGCCTTAGACCTGGCGACGGTAGAGCCCTCCTTAGCCGGGCCTAAACGCCCCCAAGACCGGGTTACCCTGGCGGCGCTAGCCCACCAGTTCAAGATTTCTGACTTCCCTGGCTTTAGCGGCAAAGCTTACAGCGAGAAGCAGTCAGTCCCCGTAGCCGGTACTGACTACGCCCTCACCGATGGCGATGTGGTGATCGCCGCCATCACCAGTTGCACCAACACCTCTAACCCCTCCGTGATGATTGGGGCGGGCCTCGTGGCCCGCAAAGCCCGCGAGCGGGGGCTCACCGTTAAGCCCTGGGTGAAGACCTCCCTCGCCCCCGGCAGCCAGGTGGTCTCTGACTATCTAGAGCGGGCCGGGCTACAAACCGACCTCGATGCCCTCGGCTTTAACCTGGTGGGCTACGGCTGCACCACCTGCATTGGCAACTCAGGGCCATTGCCCACGGCGATCGCCAGCGCCATTGACACCAACGACCTGGTGGTGGGCGCGGTGCTCTCAGGCAACCGCAACTTTGAGGGGCGAGTGAGCCCCCACACCAAGGCTAACTACCTGGCCTCGCCGCCCCTGGTGGTGGCCTATGCGATCGCAGGCAGCCTAGCCATCGACCTCAAAACCGACCCCATTGGCCAGGACCCCGCTGGCCACCCGGTGTATTTGAAAGACATTTGGCCCACCAGCGCTGAAATCCAGTCGGTGATGGCGGCGGCTCTCACCCCCGAAATGTTCCGCAGCCGCTACAGCAACGTGTTTACCGGTACCACCGCCTGGCAGCAGATTGCCACCCCCGAGAGCCAAACCTACACCTGGAGTGGCGACAGCACCTACGTGCAAAACCCGCCCTACTTTACCGGTATGGCCCCCAGCGTCAACGGCCAGGCCTTTGCCGATATCCTGGGCGCACGGCCCCTGGCTATTTTGGGCGACAGCATCACCACCGACCACATCTCCCCCGCTGGGGCCATTAAGACGGATAGTCCAGCGGGCAGTTACCTGGTCGGCAACCAGGTCATGGCCGCCGATTTCAACTCCTACGGGTCGCGGCGGGGCAACCATGAGGTCATGATGCGCGGTACCTTTGCCAATATTCGCCTCAAAAACGAAATGGTGCCCGGCTCCTCGGGCGGGGTGACCAAGGTCATGCCCGGCGGCGAAACCCTATCCATCTATGATGCCGCCATGGAGTACCAGACCAGCGCCACGCCCCTGGTCGTGATTGCAGGCAAGGAGTACGGCACCGGCTCCTCCCGCGACTGGGCGGCCAAGGGCACGCGGCTGCTGGGGGTCAAGGCCGTCGTGGCCGAAAGCTTTGAGCGCATCCACCGCTCTAACCTGGTGGGGATGGGGGTTTTGCCCCTGCAATTTAAAGATGGTGTGCACCGTGGTACCCTGCGCCTAGACGGTAGCGAAACCATTGACCTAACGGGGCTAAGCGGTGGTATTCAGCCCGGCATGACCGTCAATTTAGTCATCCACCGGAGCGGAGGGGATGTGACGACCGCTCCGCTGCTGTGCCGCATCGACACCCTAGACGAAGTTGAGTACTTCCGCCACGGCGGCATTTTGCCCTACGTCCTGCGGCAACTGTTGGTGGCCTAGGTAGTTCTGCTCCTGGATTGCCCTGGGCCTGCTCTAGGGCAATCCAGCCGGACTCAGAAAATCTTCCAACCAAGTTATTAACGACGTGTCAAGACTCCTTAAAGATGCGATGACTGTATCGGCAAGGATACCAGGGGACTCGTATAGTAGGGAGACTGTTAGGAAAACTCTGACAGTATATTGTTGCCGTTAATCTAATTATAGCCAGGGATGCCGGTATGACCTCATCCATTGTTCCAGACCAGGATCCTCAAATAACTACAACTCAGCCCTCCTTAGACGGGTTGGATACGGCCCGCGTGGTGGCTGTACCCCAAACGCTTACGGTCGTTGAGGCGATCGAGTTTGAGCAGACCGTTAAGCGTCACTGTAAGAGTGAGCCCACTCCTCAAACTATTATTGTTGATCTCAGTCAAACTAACTTTATTGATAGTAGTGGTTTAGGAGCGCTGGTCATTTGCTATCGCACTTGCCAGACCGAGAGGATTGCCCTGATCCTGCGGGGTGTGCAAGAGCAGGTACGGATGGTGCTATCGCTCACCGACCTAGAGCAACTGTTCACCTTTGAGGCGGCTGAGGGCCAGATTGAAGCGCCTACGCCCAAACCCGAAATGCGGTTTATGGCCCTAAGTACCCATCCGTCCGTGGCTTCGCGGGGAAAACGGGCGATGGATATTGTGGGGGCCGTCGTGGGTCTGGGCATTACGGCGGTGCTGGCGGTGCCCATTGTGATTGCCATTAAGCTCGAAGACGGTGGCCCGATTTTCTTTAAGCAGGTGCGGTGCTCTTGGATGGGCAAGCGCTTTCAGATCTGGAAGTTTCGCTCTATGGTGACCGATGCCGAAGCTCGGAAGGCCCAGGTTAAGAATGAAGTCGAAGGGCCCCTGTTCAAGAATGAGAATGACCCTCGCATTACCAAGGTCGGTCGGCTGCTGCGGCGCACCAGCCTAGATGAATTGCCCCAGTTCTGGAATGTGCTCCAGGGTGACATGAGTCTAGTGGGTACCCGACCCCCGACCCCCGATGAAATTGAGCAGTACAAGGTGCCCGAGTGGCAGCGCCTCGACGTTAAACCCGGCATGACCGGCGAGTGGCCGGTCAACGGTCGCTCTACGGTGAAGAAGTTTGAGGACGTGATCCGGATGGATCTGGACTACCAGAAAAACTGGAGCCTGATGTACGACGTTCAGCTGATTGTTAAGACCATCCTAGTGCTGTTTTCAAAGAAGGCCGGGGCGTCCTAGGGCGGGATGTGGGTGATCTGGGCTGGGCAAGCCGCGATAGAGTAAAAGGGTTGTGCAGTGGGTGGGGCCATGCTGGCTCACGGCTTAGCGATCGCAGTTTGGGTAGGCAGCCTGGCGCTGTACGGAGCCGCCTTCTTCTTTCCGGAGGTGCACCGTCGCCATGACTTTTTTTGGAGTGGAGTGGGGGCGTTCTACGGCTTAGTGCTGTGGTTTTGTGCCGCCCAGACCTCGCCTACTGAGCTACTAGGTCAGGGGGCCAGCGTCACCCTGCTGGGCTGGTTGGGCTGGCAAACCCTGACGCTGCGGCGTAAGCGCACGCCCCTTGATCTACAAACTCCGCTCACCCCCGACTCCTGGCCCGCCTTTGGCCGCCAGCTAAAGGTCTCGGCGCTGACTCTACTGGGCGGCACTCCCCTGGGGCGCTGGTTGCCTGAGGTCGATAGGGGGATGAAGGCGGGAGACCTGGCGATCGCCCCAGGCGAAATTCGGGCCTCGTCCCTGAAAGATGTGGACTACGAATTTGTGGATGAGTTGGCCCCTAGCCCTCGCCGGTCTGCCCCCGCTGCCTTGAACCAGGCTGAACCTGTTGTGATGGAGCCAGCTAAAGCCCCAGATCCCTTGCCGTCGAGGGCTGCGAACCGCCCTCGACCGTCAGGGCCGCAGACTCCGCCAGTTCCGCAGACTCCGCCAGTCCCCCAGCGATCGCCAGGGACGCCTAAGCCAAAGGCCACCCCGGTGGGGGCCAGGCTAGCGGGCTTGACCGCCTGGGCAAAGGACCTGGTGAAGGCTAAGACGACCCCCAAGCCTAAGCGGGCCGTGATTGAGATTCCACCCCGGCCTTCGCCCCTGGCTAAACCCAAACCTCCATCTGTCACCCCAGTGCCGACTGCCGAGGCCCCGTCAGGCCCAGACCAACCCCCGGTGATCACCATCGTAGATACCGGCGCGATCGAGAGTTTCGAGACCGAGGAGGAGAACTGGGCCGATGACTGGGGGGAAATAACTACCGACCCCGATCGCCAAGAGTAGCGTGTTCTAGCTAAAGACTGAGCCGAGGTTTGACTCCACCAGGCTTAACGGTTGGGTTCGCAAATGTTACCAGCGGTCAGTAGGGTGGGTGCTGGAAAGGGTGATCTCCCTACTCGCCCGCCAGACTCACCTGGCTAACCGCAGCAGCCTACAAACTGCTGACTTGATAGCCAAAACCTTCAATTCTTTGCATCAATGACATCAGGTCATGGGTATAAGGGTAGGCGTCGCCACGCCGCTCCATTGGTACAAGCGCTCACCTTAACAGGGGTACCATCATTCCATTTAACCAGCCCAGGAAATATCATCCGCCTTGGGCTCGATTGGCGCTTGAGCTCGCGGGTCTGTAATTGGAATTGGCTTTGCCTGGCCAGATTGCACCTGGGCAGCCTGCGGCGCTGCCCGCGCCTGACCGACTGGGCTGATGGGATGGCTGTTCTGCGATGGCTGCCGCTTCATAAAAGCAGAGGACGCAGACTCCTCCGGTGCCAGCGATCGCAGAAACCAATCGAGCGTTTTTTGGGAGAGCCATCCGTGCAAAACCGCCAGTGCCCCAATTCTCAGCCCCGCCTGCACCTGCTCTTTCAACAGGGCATCTACCTGTTGAGCGCTCAGCAGTCCCGCCTGCTGAAGGTAATACCCAATGGGGTGATCCCGACCAACCTTGGCTAGTTGCGGCCACTGTTCAGCAAA
>JAIXUR010000208.1 GCA_027483425.1 Cyanobacteriota bacterium
AGACCTTGCCTCCAGCCCTATTCTCGCTTAGCCACCGCCGCGTCCCTCACCCTATTCGTCCAACCGCAGCAGTTTGCGATCAAAGGCCTGGGAAAAATCTGCCGGATGTTTATGGCGAAGCGCCACGATCACATCAAACAAAAAATCGACGAATTCAAAGGTCGCCATGGTGATCTCGTAGCTGAAATCACTTTCGCCATCGAACTGCATGCGGCAACGAGTCAAATCTGCGGGCAGTACCGACACATTCCAGGTGGCCACAAAGGCAATGCTATCGCCCCCCTCAATCTGCCGTGACCCCTCCAGGTTGCCCTGCTTATAGAGGGAAATGGCGTAGGGCAGAGCATTACGCTTATTGCCCTGGTAGTAGGGCATATAAATACTGATATCCTGCTTGCCCGCGGGCTGGATTGCCTCAAACGTCAAACTCATGGGTCTGGCCTAGGTCAAGTTTTAATAGATAACGTTTCAGATGCTCAGGATACAAGATACCCACCCCAACGGACTGATTCACGGATGAATACGGATGGATTGGGTGCAGTAGACTCAGCATTCCCTAGAATGCCCTCCCCAGCATCACCCAAATTTTTCCTGCAAATTTTTCCTGCGAAATCGAGGATGATAGACCTAGGCCTGGGGCCGGTGGGGGTACGATCGTCCCCCCAAGATCACACCCGGGTCATGAGTGGTTTTGTCGTGTTCCCTACCTGAGTTCATGGCCGATATTCCTGAACGCTTCTCCGCCAGGCGCTTTTACACCCCCCTCAAGGAGTTGGAAATTGACGATTTTCCGGGGTTTGCCGGTCGTCGGTCAAAGGCGGCCCTCACCCTGGGCCTGCTGTGGGGCGTCACCGTTGTGCTGCACCTGGTTTCTTGGGGGAGCTGGGTCATCGTTGGGCTGACGGCGGTGCTAACGACCCATGCCCTGCGGATTTTGCTGGCAAGGCCATGCCCGGCGATCGCGCCCTTGCCCAGCCTGGCCTTACCGAGCCAGCCCGTTCCCACGGGCTCACCCGCACCTGTCCTATCCGCCTCTGGCCCGGTCGAACCGGTCGCTGAACCAGAGTGGGCCGCCTGGCCCTACGTGTCGTTGCTGGTGGCCGCCAAAAACGAAGAAACCGTGATCGAACCCCTGGTAGCGGCGCTGTGCCAGCTCGACTATCCGGCCAGCCGCTACGACGTGTGGATCGTCGACGATAACAGTACTGACGGTACCGCCCAACGCCTACAGGAGCTCACCCGCCGCTACCCGCAGCTGCGGGTGCTGCGTCGCCCTGTCGGAGCCAGCGGCGGCAAGTCGGGGGCCCTGAACCAAGTGTGGCCCGACACCCAAGGCGACCTGATTGGCGTGTTTGATGCCGATGCTCGGGTACCCAGGGATATGCTGCGCCACATCGTGCCTATCTTTGATCAGCCCACGGTCGGGGCGGTGCAAATGCAGAAGGCGATTGTCAACCGGGCTAAAAACCTGTGGACCCGTGGGCAACAGGCCGAAATGGCCCTCGATAGCTATTTTCAGCAGCAGCGAATTCGCCTGGGCGGCATTGGCGAGCTGCGGGGTAACGGTCAGTTTGTGCGGCGGACCGCCCTAGCCCAGTGCGGCGGCTGGAACGAGAAAACGATTACCGACGACCTAGATTTAACCCTCCGCCTGCACTTCAGCGGCTGGGAAATTCAGTTTTTGCTGCACCCCGCCGTGGGCGAGGAAGGGGTGGAGCGGGCTCTGGCCCTGTGGCACCAGCGCAACCGCTGGGCCGAGGGTGGCTATCAGCGCTACCTCGATTACTGGCGACTGATTGCCCAGCATCGCCTGGCCCCGGCCAAAACCTTTGACATGGCTGCCTTGTGGATGATCCAGTACGGGTTGCCGACGGTGGCCTTACCGGATTTTGCGATGGCCCTGCTGCGCCATCGATTGCCCCTGTTTTTGCCGGTTTCGAGTCTGGCCCTCACCCTATCGGTGGTGGGGATGTTCTGTGGGCTACGGCGCACCCGCCAGCAGTCAGTATGGGTGAGCGGCCTGCAAACGCTGTGGGGTAATCTATATATGCTGCACTGGCTGTTGGTGATCTCGACGATGACCCTGCGTCTGTCGGTACGGCCTAAGCAGCTGCGCTGGGTCAAAACGATTCACCTGGGCAGCGAAGAAGACCTCCGGGTGGATCTACCCTAGATCCAGCCTAGGTTCGGTTTAGGTTCGGTTGCCCCAGACATCTCTGCGATCCCTTGTCATGCCCTGGTTCGTTAAAATCGAGAAAGGCGTCGTCGATAAAACCGCCTTCGATCAGTATGTGCCTGCCCATGTCGCCTACGTCAAAGCGCTCATTGCCCAGGGCTACAACGCCAAAACCGGCTACTGGGCCGAATATGGGGGTGGTATGCTGTTATTCTGGGCTGATTCAATGGAAGAAGCTCGCGCCATTGTAGCGGCCGACCCGTTGATTCAAAACCACTGCGTCGAGTATGAGCTACACGAATGGCGGGTGGTGGTGGAATAGGAGGAAATGCCATGGCCGATTCTAGCGATGGATACAAAATTGTCAGTGACAACCGCCAGGCCCGCCACGAGTACGAAATCCTAGAAACCTACGAAGCCGGATTAGAGCTCATGGGCTCGGAGGTGAAATCTATTCGCCAGGGCAAGGTCAGCCTTCGCGACGGCTATGCCCTGATCCAAGATGGGGAACTGTGGCTGCACAATGTGCACATTTCTCCCTACACGATGACCAACAAAGCCTATAACCATGAGGCCAAACGCACCCGCAAGCTGCTGCTGCACCGCGACGAAATTCGCAAGCTGATCGGCAAGGTCGAGCAAAAGGGGTTAACCCTGGTGCCCCTCAAACTTTACCTACAGCGGGGCTGGGTGAAAGCGACCATTGCCCTGGCCAAGGGCAAAAAGCTCCACGACAAGCGCGAAAGCCTGAAGCGCAAGCAAGAGAAACGCGAAACCGAACGGGCCCTGAGTGGGAAGGAGTAGTCCCCTAGCTCCGAAGCCCTGGTCTTCGGAGGCTTCCGCCATCCATAAACCCAGGCAAAAGCGCCATGGCGTTTACGGCTCGGGCAAAGTACACTTGAGAGGCTGGCCACGGGCCCATGGTTTGTGGCTAGGACAATTTTTTTAAGACCGTTGAGGCTTTGGGCAGCGCCATAAACCTATGTTTCTAGACGAACTAACTCCATTTGTAAAAGAGCTAACCGCCCATCCTGCGGCCTTTTTAGGAGGCTTAGCCTCGGGCTTACTGCGGCTCAATCTATCGGATGACCCGGTCAAAAGCTGGCTCAGCACCCAAGGTGCAACCCCATCGTCTGGCGGGGGTGTCGGTAGTGCCCACTCCCGCAACGGGGATGGCCCCCAAAGCATCGCCATTGACTAGGGCCTGGGGCCTAAGGCACGGGGATTAGATTAAATCCTGGTTGTGTCGGTTGGGCATGGGCCTGACTGCGGGTAGCCGAGACGGCTATCCCCCTGGGTTGAAGCCTCGATCTGAGGGCCGGGCTGATCAAACCATTGCCTAGAACCGCTAACCACAACTTTGCTGGGGTACGAGTTCAGCGATCCAGTCCTGGATGCGCTGCATCAGTGCTTTGAGCGAGTGGGTTGATGGCAAGGCGGCCCCGGTCACCAAGGCCCGCTGGTAGTCGGCGAGGGCGCAGTTCCAGTCTCCCCGCAGGTGGTAAGTACGCCCCCGTTCGGCATAGATAAATTCAGGCAGCTGATGAAACATCAATGCTTCATCGAAACAGTCTAGGGCACTGTCGAAGGCACCCATCTGCCGTAGGGTGGCACCCAAATTGATCCGGGCGCGGATGTTAAATGGGTTCAGGTCAACGGCGCGATCGTAGTCATCGAGGGCAGCGGCCAAGTCCCCCAGGGCGGAATAGCACATGGCCCGATTGTTGTAAGCCTGGTCCAGGTTTGGCCCCAGGTCTACGGCCTGATCGCAGTCGGCTAGGGCGGCCCAGGTTTGGCCCAGGCGCAGATGCACCAAGCCCCGGTTGCTGTAGTGCATGGCGGTTTGGGGGTGGCGATCGATCAGTTCGCTCAGTAGGCGTAGCGCCTGGGGATAATGCTGGCTTTGCACCGCCGCTGCGGCCAAGTGGCTCAGGGTTTCGTCAGAGGTTTCCTGGGTGGTGCTATAGGCGGGCAACTCTGAACGATGAGCGTATGGGTTGACAGCCTTGAGACTCGCCTTGGCAGAATTCGACTTGGACTTTCCTGGAGTTGGCAGCAGGCAAACCGAAGAGTGCTGTGGGGTGTAGATGTACATAATCATTGGCCCGTAATGGTTGGTGTGCTCAAAAACCGTGGTGCCGATTCAGTCGAAACTGGAGAACAGGAACTGGGTGCCTCGTGGCGTCTAGGGAGATTATCCGGACGGGAACGTATTGGTCATAGGTTCTCATCTAGACTGAGGTGGTCTAGGTGAGCCTGTGGCAGTTATCGAGTTGGCTAAACCAGATATTGGGTAAGCCTTGCTCTGTGAACTGCTGTTGGGCTCTGCACCTCTGACCGATGTCGCTATAGTCTCATTTACCCCTCGGGGGCTAAACCGAGAAATAACGGAGGTTAAAGCGGCCCTATAGCGGTTAAACCGCGATTCTGTGCCTCAGCTTAGGGGAATATACAGAGACACCCTAGGGATTTCCGTGTTCTTTTTGAAAAGTTTGTCGCTGTATAGGTATTTGTCCAGCGATCGGATAGGTGACCTATCGTGTGTGTGGTGGTGGTGGGGGAAGCCCGCCAACCATTCCTAGCGCCAGCGCTTTACTTCCGGTAGCCCTGCGCTCCGTCCAATTAAAAAATTGGCCTTAGAGGTTGTTTGAAAAGGGTTATTCCAGGTATAGTTCGTCACCAATAGACGGTAAAAACGCCGAGTTTTGAGGGCATTAGCCTAAGACCTAGGTATAACTTGAGACGCTCTTTGGCTTTTCAAACAACCTCTTAGAGGGTTCCAAGAGCATCCTCAGCTGCTGAGTGGAGTCATGGAGCAGCAAATAGGTGAAAAATATTTTTGCCGGATTCATTTGCCGGATTCAACATGGCAAGACTCGTGGATGCCCAGTTGATACACACCGTATCAACGACTACAAACTTGTCATAACAAGTTGGCTTTACTGAAACCATTCTTGCTGCGCTGAAAACTAGGAGGCTTCACGGTGACTGGAGGACTAACACGGGTGGATACCTCGACGGATCTAGAGTGCTACGTCTACGCCGAAGGGCGCGATGAACTGGTCAAGCAAGTGCGCGCCAAGATTGATGAGCTGGGCATTCAGTACATCTATTATCAATTTGTCTCCATCACCGGGCGCATAGTCGGTAAGGGCATTCCCGCCGACTATTGGGAAACCACCGCCGAAAATGGCTTTCAGCTGGTCTACGGGGCCACGGTCAACCTGGCCATGGATCGCCGCAGCCAGTACCTCGGCTACGGCCCTGAAGCCGCTGAACTGGTCGCCATTCCCGACCCTGAGACCTTCTGCCAGCTGCCCTGGGATAAGCGGGTTGCCCGGGTCTACTGTGTCTGCTTCCGCAACCGGGAAGAAGAAACCGATGCGGCCGCCTTTCTCACCGGCGACTGTCGCGGCAACTTTAAGCGTATCCATGCCGAGTTTCAGGCCAAGCATGGCCTACAACTACGCCACGGCTGTGAGCCCGAAATGATGTGGCTGAAAAAAGGCCCTGACGGCAAACCCGACGGCGGTGTGACTAAGCCCAACTGCTACCACATTGACCAGTTCGAAGAACTGCGGCCAGTGTTTCTGCGGGTGATTGAGTATGGTCGGGCCATGGGGCTGGATATGATTCAGGGCGACCATGAGGATGCACCGGGGCAGCTCGAACTCAACTTCATGTTCGACGATGCAGTACGGACCTGCGATCGCCTCACCACCTACCGTCAAATCTGCGCCCAGGTGGCCCGCGAGTTTAACCTGATTGCCTGCTTTATGTCGAAGCCCTTTATGGGGGTTTCGGCCTCGGGCTGTCACCACAATCTCTCGCTGTGGCGGGGGGGCGACACCACAATCAAGACCTTTGGTTTCGAGAGCCTGCCGGGGTTAGAGGGCAATTTCACCTACCACCAGGGGGGCGAAAACACCTTCATGCCCGAGGACGGCGTTTCTCGCCGCATTCCCGGACAGGTCGGGCTGCACTGTATTGGCGGCGTGATTGAGCACCTGCCTGCGCTGACGGCGATCGGCTGCTCCACCGTCAACTCCTACCGCCGTCTCTGGGATGCGGGCTTTTGGGCCCCGGTCTACTCTGACTGGGGCTTCCAAAACCGCACCTGCGGCCTGCGGGTCTCGGCCCCCGGCCGCTTCGAGTACCGGGCGGTCGATTCCATGGTTAACCCCTACCTGATGGCCGCCGCCATTCTCAAAGCCTTTGACGATGGCCTGAGCCGCCAGCTCGATCCTGGCGAGCCGGAGCAGCGCAACATCTACGAGGCCATGGAAGACGGCAAGCAGGTGAAAAAGCTCCCCATGTCTCTGGGTGAAGCGCTGGACTGCCTGGCCACCGATGCGGTGATTCAATCGGCTCTGTCGGGGGAAATGTATCGCCTCTACGACCAGTACAAGCGCGACGAATGGGAGCGCTTTTTGGCCACCACCAGCAATTGGGATATGGAGAACTATATGGATTGCCTGCCCTAGAGCGCCGGTACAGTATGGCTAAAAAACCCGGTTTCTTTGTCGCTGCGCTCACGATATGACTCGTATGCTGACCGAGAAACCGGGTTTCTGGAGCGGCCAGGTTGATATTTTTTGTGGCGATCAACGCAACCTGCTGAGAGGGTGCTTGAAAAGTCAGACAGGGTGCAGGGCTCTGCGTCCCCACCGGGGGTGCCTGCTTTTCCAGAACTCCCCTGAAGCCCATGACGCTTCACCCGATAAAAATAGCGTTGCCCACTATACAGCAGTTAGTTTCCCTATGGATGAGGATAGAGGTTGATCAATGACTCAAATCCTATCAGGAGACAATAAATGCCTGAAAACCGTAAAAAACGGTGGCCAAAGACCTGGTCATTGTTGTTCGTAGCCACGCTGATTCTCTGTCTGGGGGCGAGTTTTCTCCCCATGGGCATGACCCAGGCTAGCGATGTGGTGCCCCCCCTTGAGGGCACCGTGCCCACCAGTTGTGTCAGCCCTGCCGGTGGCCCTCGCCACTACAAGGTGGCCGCCAGCCCTGAGACCGTACACTGGGGCTTTTACAGCAAAAACTTGAAGCCGATTATTTCGGTCAACTCCCAAGACTACGTCACCCTTGAAACCATCACCCACCATGCGGGCGACGACTACGATCGCATGATTGCCGGTGACCCTGCCATCGAGAGCATCTACAACTGGACCGCCGAGGGCAAGACGATTAGCGATCGCGGCCCCGGCGTCCACATTCTCACTGGCCCTGTCTATGTCTGTGGCGCAGAACCCGGTGACCTGCTGGAGGTCAAAATTGTCGACCTGAAGCTGCGCCCCAGCGGCAACCCTAAGTACGCTGGCAAAACCTTTGGCTCCAACGCCGCCGCCTGGTGGGGCTTTCAGTACGACAACCTCAAGGACGACCCCAAACCGCGCGAAGTCATCACCCTCTACGAAATGGATGCTACCGGCGACAAAGCCTACGCCACCGCCGCCTACCGATTTAAGTGGACGCCCCAAACCACCCCCGATGGCACCGTTCACAACACCATCGACTATCCCGGCATCATCGTTGACCACGCCACCGTCACCGAAATCGAAGACACCCTGGAGGGGGTGAAGGTGCCCCTGCGGCTGCACCTGGGCTCTATGGGGGTAGCCCCCAGCGAAGCTGATGTGGTTGATTCCATTCCACCCAGCTACTTTGGCGGCAACTTGGATAATCGCAATATCGTTATGGGTACCGCCATGTACTACCCGGTGGCCGTACCGGGGGCGCTGTTCTCCGGCGGGGATGCCCACGCCTCCCAGGGCGATTCAGAACTGGATGGCACCGCCATTGAAACCTCGATTACGGGCGTGTTTCAGTTTGTGCTGCACAAGCAGGCCGACCTGGCGGGCACCCTTCTCGAAGGGGTCAACTATCCCCTGCTCGAAACCCCCGACGCCTGGATTATCCACGGCTTTACCTTCCCCAACTACCTCGAAGCCCTAGGCGCAGATGCCCAGAAGGAAATCTACGGGCTGTCGTCCCTCGACCCAGCTCTCAAAGATAGCTCGGCCAAACTGCGCGACTTTTTAATGAATGGCATGAACCTCACCGAAGATGAGGCGTTTTCGTTGATTAGCGTAGGGGCCGACTTTGCCATCACCCAGGTGGTAGACGGCAACTGGGGCGTCCACGGCATCATTCCCAAGGGCATTTTTGACCCGGCCAATGTGAAGCCCAAGCCTGCGGTCAGCTAGAAGCGGCTCAGGGCCTAGACCCCAGGGTTTTTCAAAAACCCTGGGGTCTGGCTTTTGTTACCTCAGGAGCCTCAGGCCCAGGGGTGCAGGGTGTGGGTGTACCCAGGGAATAACTGGCCGACTGGGAGCCCGGTCTTAGCATCCCCCTTGCTAAACTCAACCCTAAATACCCCTCAGTAGCGCCAGGTCATTATTGCTATGAAACAGCTTCAGCCCTCGAGATGGGCCTTGGCCCCCGGTCTTTTGCTCCTGGGCAGCACCCTAGCCTGCACCCTGCCGGTAGAAGAGCCCATGGCCCCAGGGGTTCCCCCAGCGCCTCCTGCTGTGGTTGACCCAGTGACCCTGCTACCGCCCCTATCGCCCGAGGCGCTCCAACAGAGAAACGCGGAGCTGACCGAGCGGATTGATTCTGAGCTAGCCCTGGCTGGGCTGGGCAAAATTACCCGGCTGGGCGCGCCCATTTCCTCCGAGCTGGAGGCGTTTCGTCTATCCTGGGCGGAGACTGACCCAGCCATTGCTCCCTTCCTCGGCACCTGGGTGCACAACTGGGACATGATGCCCTACGACTTTATGACGGTGCTGCCCTCCACCGTGCCGGGGCAGGTGTGTTTGGTGCGCTACCGGCAAATGGAAACCGACACCGTCCCCTTTGAAACCTTTACCACACCGATCGAGGTATCGGTGGCCATGGTAGTCGATGGGCAACTGCTGGGAGAGACCATGCAGACGGCAGACACTCTCCTTCGCTTCACCCAGGCGTCCGCCTACGTGGCCTACGACATTGAGTTTTTGGGCACCGTAGAGGACGATGGCGAACTCCGGCTTCTGGCGGCCCAGCAGCCCCCCGCCCTCGATCCCGCCTGGGACCCCAGCCTGGTCGAACAGCTCAACACCTATGGGTGTGCATAGATTCACCTGCGGTTAGCCCCGCAACCCATGGATCAGCCTCAGAACCGACTCACTGACTCCGCAAATACTGACTAAACTCGCCCATGCCTAGGGGGCGAGAAAATAGAAATCCCTGGCCCAGCTCACAGCCCAGTTGATTGAGCGACTCCAGCTGAGGCAACAGCTCGATGCCTTCAGCAATCACCTGAATGTTGAGATGGGCAGCGAGGTGAATAATGGTCTCAACAATGCCGTACTGCTGAGAGCTTTGGTGAATATTGACGATAAAGCTGCGATCGATTTTGAGAATATCCACCGGCAGCTGTTGTAGATAGCTCAGGGAAGAATAGCCGGTGCCAAAGTCATCAATGCTGAGGAGAATGCCGCGATCGCGGAGTGTCTGCATGATCGACACCACCTGCGTAGGATCTTGAATTACCACGGTCTCCGTGATTTCGAGCTTGAGGTTGGCGGAGGGTAGGCCACTGTCTGCCAACACCTTGTCAATTTGGGCGACTAAATCGAGCTGCAAAAACTGGGTCGCCGACACATTGACGCTGATAATCGCATCGGAGGCGATCAGATTTCGGCGTCGCCAGCGCTGCATTTGGGTACAGGCTTCCCGCAGCACCCAGCTGCCGATCGCGACCATCAGCCCAGCCTCTTCGGCAATGGCCATGAAGTCGGCCGGAAACAGGAGTCCCCGATCCGGGTGCAGCCAGCGCAGCAGTGCTTCGCAGCCGATCAGCTGCTGGGTCGAGAGGTTGACGATCGGCTGGTAATGGAGCTGAAATTCTTGCCGCTCGAGGGCCATCCGCAGAGCCGTTTCCATCTGCAGGGAGCGGCGCACATCCAGGTGCATACCCGATTCAAACAGGGCATAGCCCAGCCCGTTGATTTTGGCCTGGTACATGGCGGTATCGGCATCGCGCAGCAGCTCATCGGGGTGGCGATAGGGGGGGCCGCCGATGACAATACCAATGCTGGTGTTAGTGAACATCTGGTGGTCTTGAATGTACAGCGCCGTAGCAAAGCGCTGGCGAATGCGTTCGGCCACCGCGATCGCATCGCTCACCTGCTCAATCTCAGTCAGCAGAATGGTAAACTCATCACCGCCAAAGCGAGCGACCACATCGGCGGGGCGCACGCAATCCTGCACAATGGCGGCCACCCGCTTCAGCAGCTCATCCCCCACCCAGTGGCCAAAGGAGTCGTTGATCAGCTTGAAGCGATCGCAGTCTAAAAACAGCACCGCAAATAACTCCTCCCCAGGCTGATCCAGCTGGACGCTGAGATGACTGAGAAACTGGCGGCGATTGGGCAACCCCGTGAGCGCATCGTGCAGGGCCTCGTAGGCCAGCTGGCTTTGGGCCTGCTGCCGCTCGGCAATCTGCTCCTGCAGCGACCAGTTGAGCTGCTCAAGCTGCCGAGTGCGGGCCCGCACCTGATCCTCGAGACTCTCATTCAGCCGGCGCAGCTCGGCCTCCAGTCGCTGGCGATCGGTAATATCTTCAATCAGCACAATCACGCCCTGGGGCCAGTCAGCAGGCCGGTTGATGTCGGCCGCCAGAGGTTCGAGGCGTAGCTCGTACCAGCTATCCTGAGCTGAATCATCGTCACGGGCCGAGACCCGCTGCCGTACCTGGGTGGGCACCGCCTGCCCCTGGGTCACCAACCCCCAGAGCTGCTGCCATACCGCCGCCTCAAACCAGTCAGGCACCATGCCCTGGGCCAGGTCATCCCCCGCCGACAGCCCCAGCCAGTCGGCCGCCAGGGGATTCGTAAACCAGAGGGTGCCGTCGCTGGCCGCCGCCACCAGCCCCAGGGGCAAACTGCGGGCGATCGCCGCCTGAATCGCCTGGGATCGCCCCAGTTTCTGGGTCAGCTCCACCAGTTGGGCCGCCCCCGAGGCAGGGTCAGACGGGGTAGGTGACAGTGTTCTATCTAAAACCCCCAGGGTTATACACCCCGGGGGCAGTATTAGACCTGAGCCGTGGCGGCGTTGCAGAGCGGCGGCCATATGCCCTAGCCAGCGATTTTGCCGCAGCAACTGCTGGCCCACGCCTACGACCCCTACCACCCCCAGCAGCAGCCCCGGCCCCACCACCGGCAACCACAGATTAGCCCCAAACAGCCCTAGGGCAACACCGCCCCAGGCCACCCAACAGCCTGCCACCAGCACCCCCTGCTGCCAGAGCCGTCGCCGTTGCAGGGCCACGCCCAGGGCTAGGGCCAGCCCCAGCGCCGCCACCCAGCTGCCCGGCACAAGCCTCAGCCAGTCGCGATCGAGCAGGTTATCGACCAAAGCGGCGTGCAGGTAAACCCCGCTGGCGGGCGGGTTGACGTCAAAGGGGGTGACCCAATCATCGAGGCCCAGGGCCGTGGCCCCAACCATCACCACCTTGCCCTCAAAGACCTCAGGGGGAACCCGCCCCGCCACCACATCGACAAAGGAATAGGTGGGGAGTGCGGCCGCCGCACCGGGCCAGTTGACCCACAGGGGGCGATCGAGGGGCGGCAAGGCTACCGCCTGCTGGGACAAGCCCAGGGCCTCGGCGGTGACGATCGCCAGGGCGGGCTGGGTGCCAATCAATGGGTCAATGCTCTGGATGTAGCCCCCCTGGTGCTGCTGCAAAATGTGGCCGCTGGCCAGGGCCGTCGCCGCCAGGGTGGGGGCTGGCTCCAGGGGTTGCCCGTCTCGATCCCAGGCGGAGGCCAGAATGACGGCGGGGGAATCGGCGATCGCCGCCGCCAGCACCCCATCGTCGGGGCTAGGGTCGCTAAGCAGCAGATCAAACACAATGACCTGGGGCGGCAACGCCTGCAACTGCTCCAGCAGCTCGGCGTAGCGGTGGCGCGGCCAGGGAAACGCCCCCAACGCCTGCAAGCTGGGGTCATCAATGGCAATCAGCACCACCTGGCTATCCCAGGGGTGCTGGCCGCGCAGGCGAAAGCGAAGCCCGTACTCGGCCTGCACCAGGGGCAACAGCAGACCCAGTTCGCCTAGGCTCACCACGAGCAGACTGGCTATGCCCAAGGGCCAGAGAGCATTTAGCCCCCGCAACAAGCTAGAGAAGGTAAATCTCATGGAGTTCCTGGCGGCCAAGGGGAGTAAGCACAACGACCTCGACTCGCAAGCGGGACGTCGCCAACCGCGTCAGGCGAAACTCGCCCTGGCGATCGACCGGCTGGGGGGCTCCATCGACAAACACCGTATTGACGGGATCAACCTGACCAATCAGCATGACGTAGCGGGTGTTCTTTTCAAAAAAAACCTGTCGCTCGTACTGTAGACCTGGTTCATCCCGCAGGGGCACTGGCTCGGTGGGGGGCTCGCCGGGCTGCATCAGGTTTTGAAAGCCTGCGGGCACCGCCACGGTGGCTCCGGCTGCGATGGTATCTACGGCCCCGGTGAGCGTCGCAATGCCAGTCTTACCATCCTCCTGTACGCTGACACCAAACTCGGTACCCCGCACGCCGGTCATCCCAGCGGGGGTTTCAATTTCAAATTCAGACCCCTG
>JAIXUR010000425.1 GCA_027483425.1 Cyanobacteriota bacterium
AGGGCCTTGACCAGCTTACGAAAGCCGTCGTTGAGCAGCTTGACGTCGTAGCCGTCCTTGAGCACCCGGGCAATGTCGTCGGCCTTAACGCTGGAAGGCACCAGGTACAGACTGCCCGCCGCAGGCAACCCCGCCGCCAAACTCACGTCGTAGGCGGCGGCTTCAATGGCGGCTTCGCCCCAGAGGTAGTTATTTAAGGTGTGGGAGGTTTGCTCGGGTTCCAGATTGAAGATGTTGTGGATGCCCGGCGAGGGCAAATCGGTGTCGATAACGCCCACCCGATACCCCTGCCTGGCGATGGTAGTGGCTAAATTAGCGGTGAAGTTAGATTTCCCGGTACCGCCTCGGTAGGAGTGAACAGAAACAACTTTGGGCATTGGCGCAGCAAAAATCCCCGACACAACACAGCTGGTGAAGTCTACCAGGCTAACGCTGGCGATTAGGTAGCCATCTTAACCAGAAGTCTCCCGGCTGCGATATTGTCACGAGACTTAAAGCGATGGCTGGAGGAGAAGGCGGGGCCAGAAGATATCCCCAGGTCGGGGCCTGTAGGGGCGCAGGGCCTGCGCCCTTGCGATGAAGCCAAAATCTCGGGTATCTGCGTGGCCAGAATTCTCCTGACCAGAGCCTAGACCAACGGGATGTGGCCCCACGACCTGGGCATCGATCGCGGACCTGTGACAGGCTAACAGAGGTAACGTCTAGGATCGCCTATGTCTGAAATCCAGGACCGTAGACCACAGCCTGCTCTAAACGCGTTAGTGGTGGGGGCAAGCCAGGGCATTGGGCTGGGTTTTGTGAAACAGCTCCTGGCCGACGATCGCGTGGGCACGGTGTACGGCACCTACCGTCGGCCCGCGTCGGCCCAGGGGTTGTTGGCCTTGGCCGAGGCGCACCCCAACCTGATCGGTCTGCCGGTCGATGTGACCGATGAGGACTCGATCGCGGCGGCGATCGCCCAGATCCAACCCCGTACGGCCCAGCTGCACCGGGTGGTGTACTGCGTTGGGGTGCTCCACGACGGCGACTTTCAGCCCGAGAAGAGTCTGCGACAGATCACCAGCGAAAACTTGGTGCGATCGTTCCAGACCAATGCGGTGGGGGCGGCGCTGGTGGTCAAGCACCTGCTGCCCCTGCTCAAGCATGACCAGCCCAGCCTCTTCGCCGCCATTTCGGCCAAGGTGGGCAGCCTTGGCGACAATCGCCTGGGGGGCTGGTACGGCTACCGCGCCTCTAAGGCGGCCCTGAATATGCTGATCAAAACGGCGGCCCTGGAGTACGCCCGCCGCAGCCCCCAGACTACCCTGGCCTTGCTGCACCCCGGCACCACCGACACCCGCCTGTCGGAACCCTTTCAGCGGGGGGTGCCGCCGGAGAAGCTGTTCACCGTAGAGCGCACCGTGGCCCAGCTGATGGCGGTGATGGATGGCCTCACCCCCGCCGACAGTGGCGAGTTCTTTAACTGGGATGGCAAGCGGTTGCCCTGGTGAGGCAGTTTTGAATTTTGAATTTTGGATTGGTGAAGGCTGGTCGGGGGCGGGGCGGGGGTGGAGTTGGCCTGGTAAAATTCCAGGGAGGGCTGTCTGGCCAGCGGGACAGGCGCTACATCAGTAGATGGACAAAAATAAAGGTTGCCAAGGTTGCTGGTTTCGACTCCGCTCAACCAGCCATACCCAGTGATATCAGACGCGCGAGGGCTGAGCGGAGTCGAAGCCCGTTTCAGCCAATAATTGTGTCTATGTACTTATCGGGAATCACCTGGGGGAACGGCCATGGATCTGCGACTGATGGATTGGCAACTGCTAGAGAGCATTGGCCTGGGTCTGGGCCTGGGGGTGGCGGCGGGGTTTCGCGTCGTGGTGCCCTTTTGGGTGCTGAGTGCCGCCGCTCTGTTTGGCCCCCTGCAATTGACTGAAAATATGACTTGGCTGGGCGGTACCACCGCCTTTATCGCCCTTTCCCTGGCCCTGGTGATCGAGATTGCGGCCTACAGCATTCCCTGGCTCGACAATGTGATCGATACGGTGGCGCTGCCCATTGCGGCGGTGGCCGGTACGCTGCTGATGGCGATCGCCGCCAACCAACTCGACCCCTTTGCCCAGTGGAGTGTGGCGATCGTGGCCGGGGGCGGGGCCGCCGCTGCGGTCAAAGGGCTGAACGGCCTGACCCGCCTGGTGTCAACCGCCACCACCGGGGGAGCTACGAACCTAATTATTGCCGGGGTAGAGCTGGTGGGGGCGGTGCTGATCTCCGTTCTGGCCCTGGTGGCCCCGATTGTGATGTTTGTGGCGGTGCTGGCCTTCTTTATTCTGCTGGTGCGGTTTGCGATCAAGGCCTTTTATCGCACCCAAAAGCCTGCACCAGAGGCTACACCAGGCCCTGATTAGTACCTACCGGGCCAGCTTGGCGTTGACATGGATCGCCAGGGCCGTCATCTCCGGTAGGGTGGCCGTAAACTGCCCGAAGCGGTTAACCAGCACCACCTTGGCCTCGTTGGTGCAGGCTCTACCGTCTGCCGTTAGGCTCCCCTGCACCACATTGCAGTAGCGCCCCTGGGGCAGCTGGGTTTGAAAGGTGTGGGTCAGGGGTTGGGCCTCGCGGTTAATCGCCACAAAGCCCAGGTTGCCCCGGCCAAAGGCAATTTGGTTGGCGTCGTTGCTCCACCAATCGGTGACGGCGGCCACCGGCTGGGTGGCGTTGCGAAACCCGACCATACCGGCGATCGCAGGCCAGCGGTGCTCACACACCCACTCCCCAAAGCAGTGGGCTTGCCCATCTTGATAAACCGGGCGGGTGGTGCCATCGGGGTAGGCGGGGGGCCCTTGATCGGGGTCGTCAAAGGCAAAGCTCGACATCACCTGGGGCTTGCCGTAGGGAAAGGCCAGCATAAACACGTTGGCCAAGGCGTAGAGGTCGCCGTTTTTGTAGGTGAGGTAGTCGCCGCCGCCGCCGTGGCCCCGCTGTTTGTCGTGGTTGTCGACAAACACCACCGCCTGGTTAGAGGGGGCCAGGCCCCAGCTTTCGCCCAGGGTTTGCAAATTGGCCAGGGTTTGGCCCTGGAGCCCCAGAAAGGCCTCGCCGAGAAAGCGGCCATACTTAAAGTCGATGACGTTGCCGCTGTCGTAGTAGTCCTGCTTGCGAATCGCTTCGGTGCCCGGGTCGATTACCTCTTGGTAGATGTAGAGATCGTTGGGGTGGCGATCGCGCAGCTGCTTCAAAATTTGCCCCAGCTCTTCGCTGGGAATGTGCTTAGCGGCATCAATGCGAAACCCCGCTACGCCCAGGTTAACCAGGTCATCCATGTAGTTGACCAGGGTCGTCTGGACCCGCTCGGAGCTCGTGTCCAGGTCGGCCAGACCCACCAGTTCACACTGGGTTACGTTGGCGGCATCGCCGTAGTTGGTCACGGGTTGGCGGCAGTCGTTAAAGTCTTCAGCGGTGTAGAGGCCAGGATACTCATATTTGGTAAATCGGGTGCCCGCGCTGCCAATGCCCGACTCAAACCCGGCCATGTGGTTGATCACCGCGTCGGCGTAGATCACCACCCCAGCCTGACGGCAGCGGTTGATCATGTCCTGCAACTCGGCGCGGCTGCCGCTGCGGCTTTCGAGCTGGTAGCTGACCGGCTGGTACCGCTGCCACCAGGGATAGCCATAGTCGGGCAGCACGATATGCTCCTGGGGAGGGGAGATTTGCACGGCCCGGTAGCCATTGGGACCCAGGTAGGTTTCGCACTCCAGGGCAATGTCGGCCCAGGTCCACTCAAACAGGTGCACCAGGGAGGTCGGTGACGGCGATGTCATCGGAGTCTGGGCAATGGTCAAACCAGGGGATAGGGCTGGCAAGAACGCCACGGGGTTGAACAAAACCACCAGGCCCATGAGCCCGCTGGCCGAGAAAGCACTCAAGACGATTTTCCACATAATTTCTTTGAGTTAAAACGCTATAAAAAT
>JAIXUR010000038.1 GCA_027483425.1 Cyanobacteriota bacterium
AAAACCAAAATGGGCAGCTTAGAATCGCGCTGATTCTAAGCTGCCCATTTTGGTACTCAGATTAGAGTGTTCCAACTAAATACCTATCCGGGATCTCGCCGCGACCGGCCCAACGGGCCGAGTTCGCGTCCTTGGAAGGGATATTTTTTTAGTTGGGATACTCTTACCGAGGCCAACCAAGCCCGTGGCTATGGCGGTGACCTCGACCCCTACCGCCCTACTGCCCTACCGATGGTCGGGGTGGGGTTGGTAATACACCTTAGCCCCCTGGTCAGGCACGTAATGGCAAGCCCAATAGGACCGGGCAAAGCTTTTCCACACCGGTTCCTCAGAGCGGCGGTAGTGGTCACCCAAAATAGGTTTAATCGCCTCCGTCGCGGCCTTGAGATGGTAGTGGGGAATGCTCAAAAAAATGTGGTGGGCCACATGGGTGCCAATATTGTGGTGAATGGGGTTGATAAAACCATAGTCGCGGTCAATGGTCGACAACGCCCCTTTGAGAAAGTACCATTCATCACCTCGGTACCAGGGAATATCGGGCTCACTGTGGTGCAAAAACGTCACCAAATCAAGCCACATCACAAACACCAGGTAAGGTGCCACGTAGTACTGCACTAAAAACACCAGGCCGTTGGTGAGCCCTAGCCAGGCCAAAAATACAACCATGCCTGACCAGCACAGGGTGCTCACCAACACATCACCCCGCTCAGATGGGCGAAATAGGTCGCTGCCGGGCATAAAGTGAGATCCATTCCGCCCCGAGGATCTAAAGAATAGGTAGAACGGATAGGCAAACAGTAAGCCGTGAAACCGCACCAGCTTCTGCACCGCCGGCATAGCCCGATAGGTCGACTCATCAATCGGGTACCAGCTCTCATCGGTATCGATGTTGCCCGTGTTGGCATGGTGGGTGCGGTGGCTAATGCGCCAGCCGTGGTAGGGCACCAAAATAGGCGTGTGGGCCAGGTGTCCAACCAGGTTATTCAACCATTTGTAGCGCGAAAACGACCCGTGACCGCAGTCGTGACCCACTACAAAAAGTGCCCAGAACATCGTTCCCTGGGCCAGCCAAAAAATCGGAAAAAAGAACCAAGAATCCAGGGCATGGGCCATGGCGTAGAGCCCGGCAATGATGCCCAGATCTAACGCAAAATAGGCCAATGACCGCAGCGCCGCAGGTTGAAAACAGTAGTCAGGAATAGCCGCCTTCAGGTCCTGAAGGGTAAAGGTTAACTCCTGGGCTGAGCGAACGTAGGCAGATAGTTCTGCCGTTGTAGCCCCTGGAGGAACACGATCTAATTGCACGCAAGTACCAATTTAACCATAGAGATGAACGCCCGGCCCCTTTGCTGGAGTAATGAGCCGACGTTACATAGCTTAACTTTTTGTGGGGTTAAATTCTATCCGGCGGGGGTTGCCCCCAGGTCCAAACCAATTCCTTGCTGGCTGGGCCTGGGAGCAACCCTCGGGTCTGTGGAGCCCAGCCTAGGTCGACAGCAGGTTTAGAACAGTGCTTAACACAGGGTGCTCCTCCACCCATACCGACACTGCCCCCCCGTTACAGCGAAACTCTGCCCAGCCATCGTTGTTGGTGGTAATGGTGTGTGGAATGTGGCCCGTGAGGTCGTAAAAGGCGGTATTGGGCTTGCCCACCTCCATCCATTTAGTGCCCTCCGACCCGTTGGTCAACAGTACCGCCATCGCCCGGGGATGGGTTTCTGACCCCAGGCGGGTCCAGCCCACTGTGTTGGGATGGTCAAAGTAGTCGTACTGGGGGCCGTAGGCAAAGTGCTTACGACCCAGCAGTAGCCGATCCAAGATATCCCGGTGCGAGTCCATCCAGATCTCGTGCTCGTTGCCGTCGCGGCCCCTATCCACGTAGTGGGCGCCGTAGTAATCGCAGTAAAAAATACAGGGGTAGCCTTCCTCCCGCAGCAGGATCATGGCGTAGGCTAAGGGCTTAAACCATGCCTCCACCAACGACTCCAGCGCCTGTAGGGGCTGGGTATCGTGGTTCTCAACCAGGGTGACAGCCAACAGCGGCATTTCTTTGACCACGGTGTTGTCAAAGATGGTGCGCAGATCGTAGTGACTGCCCGCTTTACTGGCCTGGTGAAAATTGTTGTGTAACGGGGCATCAAAGAGCGCTTGGCCACCGCCAGAATTACCGGCATACCAGCTCAGGGCACCCAAGTCGTAGGTCCAGTATTCGCCCACGCAGAACAAATCTCGCTGGGCATGGCTTTCCAGGTGGGCCAACCAGTCCACAAAAAAATCACCCCCGATATGCTTAATCGCATCTAGGCGAAAGCCGTCTGCTCCAATTTCGTCGAGCATCCACTCGCCCCAGTACTTCAGCTCACCGCGCACCTCAGGGTGATCCATGTCCAGGTCACAGCCCAGCAGGTAATCGAAGTTACCCCGTTCCAGGCTCACTTTGCCGTCAAAGGATTTTCCCTCGATCAGCCAAACGGCTTTGTAATCAGGCTCCCAGCTGTTGTAGTCGGTCGCATCAAAGTGGTACCAGTGCCACTTCATGCTCGAGTAGGTGTCGTTCCGCCCCGGAAAGTTAAAGCCCGTCCACGATTTAATGGTGCGCTGATCGCCCAGGGATCGACAGCGATCGATAGGATCCATAGGCGTCGCGTTAAATTCTTCCTCATAGTCCGCCGCCATTTTGTGGTTAAACACCACATCGGCGTAAATGTTCAGGCCCAGATCACGGCAGGCCTTCACCGCCGCCACGTACTCGTCTTTAGTCCCGTACTTAGTGCGCACCGTCCCCTGTTGGTCAAACTCCCCCAGGTCAAACAGGTCATAGACCCCATAGCCCACATCGTTGGCCCCCCCAATCCCTTTGTAGGCCGGCGGTAACCACAGCGCCGTAATTCCCGCTGCGAGCAAGGCGGGAGCTTCTGCTTTGACACGGTTCCAGTGGTCACCATCGGCGGGGGTATACCAGTGGAAGTACTGCATCATCGTGCCATTAAACTCCCCCTCTTTGCGTCGGCTGCGGAGGGTGTCTGCATTGGTTTCCAGCCATTCTCTGAGCGCCGCTTTAGCGGTTTCTGCTGATGCAGGGGAAAATGTAGACCCTAAGGTCTTGAAGGTGTCTTTAAGCTGCCGAAAGGGATGAGCCATGGCCAATACCGTAGGATGCATTTCCAACACAATACGAGCAAACCTTAAAAATAGGGTAAAGAAATTGGGAGCAGCTAGCTCACCATCCCGAAGAAGAGGGTTCAGAGCCCAGGGGCAGTAGGATCCAGGGCCAGGTCAGAGAATCACGCATTTTAGCCGTTCGATATCGCACTCAACCTATTCAGTAGTCTACGGAGTCTGGGTAAAGCGATGATAATTTTGGAGCGATCGCTTCAGCAAACCCAAGGTTAATTCTGGCGTCCCCCGCCCCCCCAGACGTTGCCGCCTCAACACCAAAATTACACCTTAGAAACCTATACTTTTAAATCTTTAAAGAGCCCAAGGTTTGGCCTCTGAGCGGCTGATAGAGATTGCCTTCGATCGGCAAAAATGCTTGTTTTAATAGGCTGTAGCGGTTCCTTGGCAGGTCAAGTACAGCAAAATTTTGCCCGATTAGACCCTCAGCCCATGGCCATGGGATAGCAATTTAAGCAACACTAGACACCTCCCAAGAACAGTTAAAGTATAAAAAAACTATCCCACCCTGAAATTATACGGATGGCACTTGTTGGCATTAATCTTGGCCTCATAAAACCATATTAATCTCGTGAAAACAAACGACCAAACCTAGCCTGAGCTGTTTTTTTTGGTTTCATGGGATTAAGCAATTCGTTCTGGGTGGCAATTGCCCCAAAGACCGAGTGGCCTGACCGTCATCACTGGGGCTGCACGATCACCCTGCGCAGCTCGGCCTCCCCGGTACGGTAGAGCCCATGCCCCTGACTAGCAACAGGGCAAACTCTAACCCCAGGATCCTGTGATGACTCTTTCCATGATGATTAGGGCTTATTAGGGAGCACGCATTTTACATGGCTACGTCTGCACCACATCCATTGCCTGAAACTCAGGTTGGCGTCTACGAGTGCGCCATCACCCTTAAATTTCGCATCTTAGAAGAGAGCCAGGTCATGGCCGATCGCGAGCATTTATTAGAACTGTTGATTGATGCGTTCTCCTACGGCAGCGATGAGTTTGTAGAGCAGCTCGAGTCTCAGGTAGATGTCACTGAGGTCTCAGAGATGCAGGCCGCTCCCCTGATGCGTCGCCAGCTGATACGGCTGCGCAATTTACCCGCAACGTAACCATCTGCGCCCTGGGCTACTAGCAGGATCGTCCCCCTGAAGCAAAGTGGGGCGATCGGGTTCCCTCGTGGCTCTCAGCCCCTTATCATGAATGACTAGGGGTTTAGAGGAGTCTAGCGAGTTCCCCGACCCGGTAGTTGCTGTAGCTTAGGTTCATGAACAGTCATTCCCTGCAACAGGTTTTGGCCCAGTCGGTTCAGCTCTGCTGGAGCGGCGCTGTAGGGCTGTTTTTACTGCTGCTCCTAGTGTTGGGGCTGGCGACGTCCCCCGCCGAAGCCGTGGCTGTCTTTCAAATGCCAACCGTAGCGCCAGGAGAGTCTACCTGGGTCGTAGACGAAGCCAGCCTGATCAGCCGCTTCAACGAAGCTAAGATCTCGGGCCGCCTAGGTGACCTAGCCACGGTTACGGGCAATGAGGTGCGCCTGGTCACCATCCACCACTTTGACTACGGCGACACCATTCAAACCTTTACCGACAAGCTGTTTGATCGCTGGTATCCCACTCCCGAGGCCCAGGCCAACCAAACCCTGCTGGTACTCGATGACGTCACCAAAACCGTAGGCATTCGCGTGGGCGATCAATCGGCCACGCTCCTAGATCCGGCCATTGCCACCAGCGTCGCCCAAGAAACAGTGCTCTTTCCCCTGCTAGATGGTGATAAGTACAATCAGTCATTCTTGGCCGCCAGCGATCGCCTAGTGGCCGTACTCAGCGGCAAAGAAGACCCCGGTCCACCGGCCTTCGATGACTCCTATGACAGCGAGAGCACCTTTGCGAGTGCCGAAGAAACCGCAGAAAACCGTGGCAATAACGCCCTTATTTTAGTGGTGCTGTTGGTGCTGGCTACGGTGATCCCCATGGCCACTTACTTCTGGTATGCAGGGTTTGGCAATTAGGGCAATTCTGGCAACAAAAATACCCAAGATTCTTGCTCCCCTATTCATCCGTTTCTGACTCAATCACCAGGGGGCAGGTGCTGCCGTCATTGGCTTCCGGGGGGATCAACCCAACCATGTGGGGCACTGGGCGAGGGACATATCCCACCAAAGAATCGCCCCGGTAGGCCAACGAGGTGCTGGCTCCAGAATCCAGCATCACAGCATCTCGTAGACCGGCCTCGTGCAACAGTTCCCCAAGTTCTATGGAGTCCACCATGGTGTGGGTTACTCCCACCACGGGCTGGCCAGCGTTGTTAATACCCCAAAAGGCGCGGTGGCGGCGGGCATCAAAGTCAAACAGGGTACCAAAGGTGCTGGCTGGCTGCGGTACCCCATCCTTAACTAGCCAGGCCGCCGCCACAAAGGCGTCAGTCACCCCAGGCAACTCTCGAGTTAGACCCGCCAGGGTATTGTGGCGATCGGCGTCAAAGGGCACAAATAGCACCTGATCCGGGCCAATCAGCACCAAGGGGCGAGTATTGAGCTTAGGATTTTCTCCATCGTAGCCCGGTACAAACTGCCGCGTACTCTGACTCAAAACCGGACCAATCATGACGTTAGAGTCCAGATATTCCAGCGAGAAAAAGCCGCCATCGACGGCTCCCGCAATATTGGTGCCCGCCATCATATCAGGTAGCTGGTAACGGCTGTCAGCATGCATCGTTACCGGTTGACCGCCGCTGATTAGGGTCAGCGACTGATCATCGAAGTCAAGCTTCTGTACCCCTACAGGGGCCATAAAGTTAAACTCCGAGTCCGCCACCACCACGGGTTCCACCCCAGCTTCGGGTTCCCCGCCCCAGGCGACATCCAAGAGGGAGTTGAGGCTGGACTGGCCAAACCGCTCGATCGCTAGCAGCGATTCTGATGCCCCCGCAAACTGCTCATCCTGCTGGCGCATTGTAAACGCGGCCATATAGCCTGCATCGGCCACCGCCTTAGCCACCCGCTCATCGTAGTAGCCAGTGGGGTAGCTAAAATACCTCATCGGGATGCCCAACTCGCTCTCCAGGCGGCGCTTGGACTCCACAACCTCGTAGGTCAAATCTTCGTCGCTAAGCTCCCGCAGGTCAGCGGGGTGAGTCACGCTATGGGATCCGATAGTCACCAGTGGATCCGCCGCCATTTCCTTAACCTGCGCCCAGGTTAGGGTTGATCGCCCAGCCACCTTGCCATCGATCTTGCCGGGGAACACAAAGAAGGTGGCGGGCACTTGATACTTGCGCAGCAGCGGCAAAACGTGCTCGTAGTGACCGACGTAGCCATCATCAAAGGTGAGGAGGACAGGCTTCTCGGGCAGCGGTTCCCCTGTCCGCAGGTGCTGCACCAACTGGTCAGGGCTGATCGGCGTTAGACCGTTGTCCAAAATAGTTTTGAGCTGATTTTCAAAGTCCTCAGGGGTGAGATCAAAAAATACTTCCGGTGGGCTGAGGACGTCGTGGAACATCAGCACCGGCACCCTTGCCTCCGTCGCTTTGGGGCTAATGCCGGGCCAGGGTTCTGCGCCTAGCTGGGCAATGGCAGCGGTGACTAGATTGGCCGAGGTCGACTTCAGCGCTACCCCCTGAAAGAGTTGACTACCCGCCTCCCCATCAGCGTCCATGGCCTGGGCTAGCTCAGCAGGCCGTCGGCACAACCGCTCACTGCTGACCACCATGGGAAACGCGTCTGCCCCGGGGGCATCGGCCAGGGCAACCAATTGGGTATCGAGAATCTGAGGCTGAGCCGCTGCTGTCGAGGCCGCCAGCCCCACGCTACCAAGACTGATAGCTCCTGTGCTCAAAGCACCTACCAAAGGCACGGCTGCGCCTAGCAAAAATGCGCCCGATCCCAGGGTCACCAGCGCCCGTGCTTTAGATGGCTTACCGCTCAACTCTTTCTTCGCGTCCTTACCCATTCGCCATCCTTCCCCACTAGAGCCGCAGCCCCGGCCAAAACCCTTTACATATTACTGGGGAACGTTGATTTTGTTCACCTTAAATGGCTTGTTTTTGGGTTAAGGCTCTGTTAACCCAGTCATCCAGGGAGAAGAGATGGTTGGAATGGCCTGGAAACGTCTGAGGCCTGGATATTGCCTACCCTAACGAGCGTCATTTTCCACCTAGATGCTCGGTTCTGGCAGCCCCGGCGTAGTATGGAAAAGGCGTTGCTAGACTACGACAGCAATTTTGGGGGAAGGCGCTAGCGCGGCTAGGCCAGTGCATCTACAGCCGTTCGCCCCCCAGGCAGAAGATTGAATGGTTGATTCATCCCTGTATCCAGCTACGCCTAGGACAAGACTATGCTGCGATCGCCCTCATCTATGACCATCACCATTGCCTACCTGGGCCCCGAGGGCACCTACTCTCAGCTGGCGGCTCTGGCCTACGGCCTTGACCTAGAGCAGCGCACAGGGCACCCCGTAGAGCTCATACCCCTACCCAGCATCCCCAGAGCCATGCAGGCCACCGCCAGCGGTACCACGGCCCTCACCATCGTACCGATCGAAAATTCTACCGAGGGCGGGGTCACCACAACCCTCGATACCCTCTGGCAACTTCAGCAGCTCAACATTCACCACGCTATGGTGATGCCCATTCGCAATGGGCTGCTCTCCTATGCCGTCGCGCTAGATGCCGTGAGCGTGGTTTACTCCCACCCCCAGGCGCTGTCTCAATGCCAGCGGTGGCTTGAGCACCACCTGCCCCAGGCCGACCTGATCGCGACCCGTTCTACCACAGAAGCTCTGGACTATTTAGCTGACCGCAAAGACGTCGCGGCCATTGCCTCGGAGTGGGCGGCACAGCTCTATAACCTACCCACCCTGGTGCACGACATCAACGATCACACCGACAATTGCACCAAGTTTTTAGTGCTGACGGCCAATGACCATCAACCATCACCTCAGAATGGTCAATATACATCGCTGGCGTTTAGTCTGCCGATTAATGGGCCAGGGGCCTTGCTCAAACCCCTAGAGGTATTTGCCCGGTATGGCATCAACCTAAGCCGGATCGAGTCGCGTCCCACCAAGCGATCCCTAGGGGAATATCTTTTTTTCGTGGATTTAGAAACCAAGGCACCTAGGGAAACCCGGCAACAAGCGCTGGCAGAGCTGCTGAACTGTACCGAAAGTTTAGTCAATTTTGGCACCTACGATTTGGTGACCATAGACCCTAGCCTAGCGGCCGCCAAAGCCAAAACTCAATCTACTCAAGCACTTCCTTGAGGGCCGTCCGGGCCGCTAAATGATTGCGAGTGGAGGTTAAAATTTCTGCCTCACGCTCCAGGCGCACGCTGGTGTCATCCATCTCCAGGAGAGCCTGCTGCTCTAGGGCCACCCCGTGCAGATTACTGGCCACCCAGTAGGACAGTTCCAGGGGAATATCGGGAATGTTATCGGGCAGATCAATATCCTGATCGGTTAGCTTGGCCGACAGATGAACCACATCCCGCAGCAGGCGATCGACGTCAGAGGCTAGGGGGCTAAGGTCTTGGCTCGGGGGCTTATCCTCAATCCACTCGACCAGCCCAACCCGATAGGGTTTTTCACGCACGTAGCTCAAGACCCTAAACCGCTGCTGGCCAATGGTCAGAATTTTCAGGCGATCGTCAGGCAACCGCTGGTAGTGAAGAATCTCCGCACAGCAGCCCACCTGGGCCGGCTGCCCCGTAGACGGATCAATCATCAACACCCCAAAGCGGCGATCACTCTGGATGGTGGTGTTCATCATGATGCGGTAGCGGGGCTCAAATACATGCAGCGGCAGATGCCTCCCCGGAAACAAAACCAGCTCAGGCAGCGGAAAAAGCGGTAGTTCTCGCACAGATATCGACTCGGGGAATGCCATTATTGTCTCTTAGCGTAGCCATCTAATCAAATATCTCGACCAAGGACGCTGAATTCAGCCCAGCGGGCCTATCCCATCAAAATCCTGGCTGAGTCATTAGCTGGAACATTCCTAGGGGAGGCGAGCCTGCTGTACCAGGGCGGAGCGGGTCGCAACACTTGTTAACATATAAATATTCTAACCCAACTCCCCTGGGGAAGGGTGATCAAGGGAACCTAGATAAGACTGTGCCCACTAAATACTTATCGAGGATCTCACCGCGACCGGCTCAACGGGTCGGGGGCGCGTCCTGGGAAGGGATGTTTTTTTAGTTGGGTACTCTTATCAAAAAGAATCAAAAATAACCCGCCAAGTCTGGCGGCTTGGCGGGTGTCCCTCAAACGAGGCTAAAGCTTCACTTCAATATCAACCCCAGCGGGTAGATCGAGCTTCATCAGCGCATCAATGGTTTTAGAGGAAGGTTGGTAGATATCAATAATTCTGCGGTGAGTACGGCTTTCAAAGTGCTCCCGAGAATCTTTATCGACGTGGGGGGAACGCAGTACGCAGTAGATACGACGCTTAGTGGGCAAGGGAATGGGGCCAATAGCTGTAGCGTTGGTGCGGTTGGCGGTATCGACAATTTTCTCGCAGGAGGTGTCGAGCAATCTACGATCAAAGGCTTTCAGGCGAATACGAATTTTTTGCTGCTGAATGGTGGCCATGGGCTCTCACGAATAGGTTGTCAAGGTTCTAAATCAACGAAAAACTGAAGAGCAGAAAGCAGAAGCAGCGTTAAGCTACCTCTGCTCTTCTGCTCAGATCACAATCCTAAACCAGGATTTTCGACACTACACCAGCACCCACGGTGCGGCCCCCTTCCCGAATTGCAAAGCGCATGCCTTGCTCAATGGCAATGGGGTTAATGAGATCCACGGTCATCTTGATGCGATCGCCCGGCATTACCATTTCAGCGTCGCTACCATCGTCAGCGGTAAAGGCTTTGATAGTACCGGTTACATCGGTGGTACGCACGTAGAACTGGGGCTTGTAGCCAGGGAAGAAAGGTGTATGACGACCCCCCTCTTCCTTTTTGAGAATGTAAACCTCAGACTCAAACTGAGTGTGGGGTTTAATGCTGCCGGTCTTGGCCAGCACCATACCACGCTCAATGTCTTCCTTCTGCACACCGCGCAGAAGCAGACCGACGTTATCCCCAGCCATGCCCTCATCCAGGGTCTTCTGGAACATTTCCACCCCGGTCACGGTGGTGGTGCGCGTGTCGCGGATACCCACCAGCTCAACGGTTTCACCCACCTTAACCTTACCGCGCTCAATTCGCCCGGTGGCTACGGTACCCCGACCGGTAATCGAGAACACGTCCTCAACCGCCATGAGAAAGGGCTTGTCAATGTCGCGCTCAGGAGTGGGAATATAGGAGTCAACGCTATCCATCAGAGCCAGGATTTTGTCGACCCACTCGTTGTCGCCACGCTTGGTGGCAGGGGTAGCCGTCAATGCTTCAACAGCCATGAGGGCAGAGCCAGCGGTGATGGGGATATCATCACCGGGAAAGTCGTAGGAGCTCAGCAGCTCGCGTACTTCTAAATCCACCAGCTCCAGCAATTCCTCGTCGTCGACCTGATCTTGCTTGTTCAGGAAGACCACGATGCTGGGTACGCCCACCTGCTTAGCCAACAGAATATGCTCCCGAGTTTGGGGCATGGGGCCGTCGGCCGCGGAGCACACCAGAATGGCACCGTCCATTTGAGCCGCCCCGGTGATCATGTTTTTCACGTAGTCAGCGTGGCCAGGGCAGTCAACGTGGGCGTAGTGGCGTTCTGCGGTCTCGTACTCCACGTGGGCCGTGTTGATGGTGATACCACGAGCCTTCTCTTGAAATGCTGCATCAATCTCGTCGTACTTACGAGCTTTAGCGCCACCAGCGGCCGCCAATGTCATGGTGATGGCCGCCGTCAGAGTGGTCTTGCCATGGTCAACGTGACCGATGGTGCCGATGTTGACGTGGGGTTTATTGCGTTCAAACTTTTCGCGTGCCATTTTACGTTACGTGTCCTTTCCTTTCTAAGCGTTCCCAGTGTTTTTAGAGATAATGGCCTCAGCCACGTTTCGAGGAACTTCGCCATAGTGGCTAAACTCCATCGAAAAAATGCCCCGACCCTGCGTTTTTGAGCGGATGTCGGTAGCATAACCAAACATCTCAGCTAGGGGAACATGGGCTATAACTTTTGCAACGTCAACCTCTGTTCCCATCCCCTCGATCTGGCCACGGCGGGAGTTTAAATCTCCCATGACGTCACCCAGAAAATCTTCTGGAACTTCAACCTCGACCTTCATGATTGGCTCTAGAAGGACGGGAGACGCCTTCAAGACGGCTTCCTTCATCGCCATTGAACCGGCAATTTTAAAAGCCATCTCTGATGAGTCTACATCGTGGTACGACCCATCAACTAGAGTAACCTTTAAATCAATAACCGGGTACCCAGCTAGGATACCAGATTCGCAGGCCTCTTTCATGCCCTGTCCCGCCGGAGCCACATATTCTTTTGGAATCGTGCCTCCTACGATTTTAGATTCAAACTCAAACCCGCTGCCCTCCTCGGTCGGTTCTACTTCAACGACCACATGGCCATACTGGCCTTTGCCACCGCTCTGGCGAATAAATTTGCCTTCGGCGCTGGTGGCTTGGCGGATGGTCTCTCGGTAGGCCACCTGGGGTGCACCGATGTTGGCCCCGACTTTAAATTCCCGCAGCATGCGGTCGACCAGAATATCGAGGTGTAGCTCACCCATGCCCGCGATCACGGTCTGGTTGGTTTCTGGGTTGGTGCTGACCCGAAAGGTGGGATCTTCCTCAGCCAGGGACTGTAGGGCCTTGGCCAGCTTCTCCATATCTTGCTTAGTTTTGGGCTCAACCGCCACGGAGATCACAGGTTCGGGGACGTAGAGCGACTCCAGCACGATGGGTTGGGCCGGGTCACAGATGGTATCGCCCGTGAAGGTATCTTTGAGGCCAATGGCGGCCCCCAGATCCCCAGCCCGCAGCTCTTCCACTTCGATGCGATCGTCAGCTTTGAGCACAATCAGCCTGGAAATCCGCTCTTTTTTGTCCTTGGTGGCGTTGTAGATGTAGCTGCCCTTTTGCAATACCCCAGAATAGACCCGCACAAAGGTCAGCCGCCCGTAGGGGTCAGCCATGATCTTAAAGGCTAGGGCCGCCAGGGGGGCATCATCATCGGCGGGGCGCTCCGCTTCTTCGCCGTTGGGCAACAGCCCTCGAATCGGGGGCACCTCAACCGGGGAGGGTAGATAGTCAACCACCGCGTCTAAGAGCAGCTGCACCCCTCTATTTTTAAAGGCAGAGCCACACAGCACGGGCACAATGGTGCCTGCAATGGTGCCCTGACGTAGGGCGATCGCAATTTCTTCCGTCCCTAGGGGCTGACCTTCAAAATACTTTTCCATCAGGACGTCACTGGTTTCGGCGACCGCCTCGACCAGCTTGGCTCGGTATTCCTCAGCCACCTCTAAAACATCGGCGGGGATCGCGATGTCTTCAAAATTTTGACCCAGGTCATCGTGGTAGATCCGGGCGCGCATGGCGACCAGATCCACCACGCCCCGAAAATTGCCCTCAGCCCCAATGGGAATTTGAATCGCTACCGCATTAGCGCCCAGGCGATCGCGCAGTTGGCCATAGACCTTAAAGAAGTTAGCGCCAGTGCGATCCATCTTGTTGATGAAGGCAATGCGCGGCACATGGTAGCGATTGGCCTGGCGCCAGACGGTCTCGGACTGGGGCTGTACGCCCCCAACGGAACAGAACACCGCAATCACCCCGTCCAGCACCCGCATGGAACGTTCGACTTCGATCGTGAAGTCAACGTGGCCCGGAGTGTCAATGATGTTGATCTGGTGATCGCGCCAGCTGGTGCTGATCGCCGCCGCTGTAATGGTGATGCCCCGTTCCCGCTCTTGCTCCATCCAGTCGGTAACAGCAGTGCCCTCGTGCACCTCACCAATCTTATGCACCAGGCCCGAATAGAACAGAATACGTTCTGTAGTGGTGGTTTTGCCAGCATCAATGTGTGCCGCAATCCCAATATTTCTAACCCGATCAATGGGTGTTACTCGTACCACAGCTCTCTCCTCGTCACGCTATGACCAGCCGCTTCGATATACCCGAAAATTTATTCTAGGAAGCAGAAACAGCGATCGCCAAGGAACTCGGATCTCCAGGCCACAGTAACCACGCTGGGTTAAATCAACTGGGCTAAATCAATCTGGAGTTAGTAGCGATAGTGGGCAAAGGCCTTGTTCGCTTCTGCCATGCGGTGGGTTTCTTCGCGCTTGCGAACAGCACCACCGGTTTCATTCGCGGCATCCATCAGTTCGTTGGCGAGCTTAATCCCCATGGACTTGCCAGGGCGCTGACGAGCGAACTGAGTCAACCAGCGCAGGGATAGGGCAACGCTGCGTTCAGACCGCACTTCCATCGGTACCTGATAGGTGGCACCACCCACCCGGCGAGCCTTGACCTCAACCAGGGGAGAGGCATTGCGCACCGCCCGTTCAAACACATCAAGTGGATCGCCACCGCTACGTTCTTTAATAATGGCGAAGGAGTTATAGATGATTTTGTCGGCCAGAGACTTTTTGCCGCTGGTCATCAAACGGCGACTCATCATGGTGATGAGTCGGCTGTTGTAGACAGAGTCGGGCGGAATCGGACGCTTTTGAATGACGGTACGGCGAGACATGATTCAAATTCCAGTGGTTTAAAGGCTAGTTAGAGACACAGACAAGACGGGCAGTAAGGCTAAGGGGCAAAACGGGCTATTCAGGGGCGTTAGTCATCCAGACTGGATCAGGTCAAAGACCGGGCCAACAATTTTGCGCTGATTGAACCCAGCGCGATCGGCATAACCAAGCAAACCCCTGGGCAAACCCTAAGCCTTAGGCCGCTTGGCTCCGTATTTGGAGCGGCTCTGACGACGATCTTTCACGCCCGAGGTGTCGAGGGTGCCGCGAATGATGTGATAGCGGACACCGGGAAGATCCTTAACCCGGCCCCCACGAATCATGACCACGGAGTGTTCTTGCAGGTTGTGGCCAATACCGGGAATGTAGGCCGTGACCTCAAAACCAGAGGTGAGGCGAACCCGCGCCACTTTCCGAAGGGCCGAGTTGGGCTTCTTGGGCGTGGTGGTATATACACGGGTGCAAACCCCCCGACGCTGGGGACAGCTTTTTAAAGCAGGGGACTTGGTTTTCTTCTCGGTTTTCTGACGCTCACTCCGGATGAGTTGCTGAATCGTGGGCATAGGATGCTTCTGCTGCTACGGCGGGTTGATTGATAAACTCAAGTTTTCACAAGATCTAATGCTACCACTTCGGAGAGGCTTTGGTCAAACAGCGTTACCGAGTCACGGCAGCACCTGGATCAGCTGGGATGGTTAAACCCAGTGCAGTCTTCGGTGACCGGGGCATCGGCCCTGAGGGAGAAGGCATTGCCGCAGCCGCAGGTGCGCTGCGCCAGGGGGTTGGTAAAGCGAAACCCACCGCCCATCAGGTCTTCGGAGTAGTCGATGGTGAGATCCTTGAGCAAATCTAGCTGATCGGCGGCTACCACCAGGCTGAGGTCGGCGCAGGGCAGGGCGATCGCGGGTGACTGAGGGGCCGTTTCTGCGGTGAGGCGATAGGTCCAGTCGGCACAGCCCCCCGGCTCCAGGGTGAGGTAAACCTGGGGCAACGGATCCGTTGCCCCAGCACCCTGGCGCTGAAGCAACCGTTTGAGTTCTTGGGCGGCGGCGGGGCGAATCTGAACCATAGCAGGGGCAAAAAAACAAAAAATGGTGATAGTGCTGAGCTTAGCACTATCACCATTCTCTACATTAAAGAGGCGTCGTCTCTAGACGGTTTCAGCCCGAGAATAGTCATCTTGGAAACGAACGATATCGTCTTCCCCCAAGTATTCGCCGTTTTGCACTTCAATCAGGATCAGGGGAATAACACCCACGTTCTCCAGGCGGTGCTGGGTGCAGGGGGGCACATAGGTGGACTGGTTGGTGGACAGCAGAATTTCGTTATCGCCGCAGACCACCTTGGCGGTACCGGAGACCACGATCCAATGTTCGCTGCGGTGGTGGTGCATTTGCAGGCTCAGGCGATGGCCCGACTTGACCTCAATTCGCTTGATTTTGTAGCCACGGCCCTCTTCGAGCACCGTGTAGGACCCCCAAGGGCGCAAACCTGTCTCAGTGACTTCTTTGCCGTTGCTGGTGGCCAGGGCTAAGGCGGAGGGTTGATGAATGGATGCTTCGAGCTTTGGCATAACAATATTTTCCTAGAATTAGAACTTTAAGATTGCGCTGGAATAGACGGTATGGCTAGCTGGCTAGGCAACCCTATCCCCAGAATTCCCATAGCTCTGAGACTTTGTTGTTGACCTGAGAGTTTCCAGGCTCCTCAACAACAGGTACGTCAAGTTGGGATCAAATCAAATTGAAACTAATTGTCAGCCAATAGTCTAGCAATGGCAGACGGGCAAGCAGGGAAATTTAACCAGGCCCAGGGGTAACTACACTAAGTCTTTATACTCCGCCAAAGGAGGGGCATAGCCCTGGGCCCATGGCTCGCTAGGTCGAGACGCAACGGTTACGGCAAAAACAGCCCGATGCCGTTGTTGACCCTAGCCGCTGTAGCCGGGGAGCGGTTGATCAGGCGGCCCCCCAGGTACAGGCTGGCTGAACTACCGCCATCGAGGTTGAGGGCGTCGGTGCTGCCCAGCTGCACCATGATTTGGGCGAGCTGGTCGAGGGTGGGGCCGGGACCACGGGGGCTATTGTGCACGGCCACCAGCAGGATTTCGCCCGTGGATGTCAGCCCTATGGCGCTGCGGGGGGCGGCTTGGGTGGCGAAGGCGGTGCTGAACTGCTCAAGGGCCGCATCTAGGACGAGGGTGCGATCGCGCAGGAGCAGCGGCCCACCCCCAACCACATTGGGAAAGGGCTCTAGGCTGGGGGGCAACAACTCAGACGATAGGGTGATTGACTGTCCCGGCGGTAATGCCTGGGCCGCGGTGGCGTAGGCCCGGAGCGCGAGCACATACCCATCGGCAGGAATCGGGACACCGCCGGGGGCGATCGCACTGGCGGCCTGCTGAGCGGTGACCACGCCGTTGACCACCGTCACGACGGTTTCGCCCTCCAGAACGGGCTGATAGAGACGCCCCCACTCGGGGGTGTAGAGGCCAATCCCGGCCTGGACGTAGCCGCTGTTGAGGGCCTGGATGGGAAAGGTTTGGCCGGTGACGGTCGTCAACGTTTGCCGGAGAAACAGCCGCTCCATGCGCACCTGCCCCTGCTCGTTCCACCCCACGACGCCTCGGCTCAAGATCGGGCCTGAGATCCAGTGATTGTTGGAGCGCACGGCCCCGAGGGGATACTGGTTATTGCGGTTGAAGAAGCCCGCATTGATGGCGGCGGTGGCCTGCCAGCGTTGGGCCATGGTGGTCAGGGGAGCCGTACCCACTGCCGTGGTGGGGTCGGTCCAGATCGGGCGCAGGCTGGCCTGGGCTGGATCAATCTGTAGCCAGTAGACGGGAAACGATTGCCCCGCCACGGCGATATAGCGCTGCTGCCAGCGCACCCCCGGAGCCCAGGCAATGCTATGGGGCTGAAGGCCATCGGCCCGAAGGTCGAGGATGATTTGGTTGGGGTTAGCCTGAGTCACCAGGTGGGCTGGCTGACTGGCGCTGGCCTGGAGGCGAAGGCCGTTGGCCCCAGGAGTCACCGTCAGCGACCCTAAAAAATCTCCGGCGGGAGCGGCGATCGCGGCCCTAATCACCCGGTCGTCAGCGGTGGCGGCCACGGTGAGGGTAAGGGCATCAGCACCATGGGCCAGACCGGCGGGGGCGGGGCCTGACAGGTCTAGGATCAAGCGCTCGCCGCCGGCCTGGGCTTCTCGGCGCAGGGCGGTAATCTGGGCGGGGGGGGTGGTGATGCGCAGGGTGCCTCCCTGGGGCTGCACCTGCCAGCCGTAGCGCTGGGCTAGGGGCATGATATCGAGATATCGATAGCCGCCCGCCACCCAGGCAGCCAGCTCGATCGGGCGGCCCGGTTCACTAAACCACTGGACGGGCTGTCGATCGGGCTGGCCGTTGCTGAGCAAGGTCGCCCCCAGTTGATCGGTAACGCCGTAGTCAGCCAGGCCGATTTGGCCCCCCACCATCACCCAGGGAATAGAGACTTGGCGGCCATTGATCAGCACCGTCTGGCCCTGAAGCTGGTTCTGCAGCTGGCCCTGAGCTGGGGGAAGAGCGGCGGGCGCTTGGCCAGTGAGGACCTCGGCAGGCCGGGGAGACACCCCTGGCAAAGGCTCGGTGGCCAGGGCGGTGAGGGGGGCGATCGCGCCCAGGAAGCCCAACAAGACCCTGCTGCCAGCAACCCAACGGTTACTTGACCGGGGAGAGAGAACTAATAGCGCCAAACCGGCAAGTCTAACCATAGAAGAAAATTTCGAGAAGGGTCTGAGCAGTTCAAGGATAGAGAATTCCCAGGATGGGGAATGGCGGCTCGGGCAATTTAAGGGCGATCTAAGGTGATTCTGAAACAATCGCTACCATTACTGCCGCTTAATTCTAAGAAGCTGTGAATCAACGCTGACCCTAGGGTTTGTAAAGTCCTGATAAAGTCTGTAGATTACTGGTAAGGCCCTGCGGACGCCAATGCTTTATGGCTCAGGTCCTTGGGCCAAGGCTGCATCAATCAGAATCGATTAGAGCAGGATTGATCGGCCCAGGGGTGATCGCCCAGGGGCGGGCAGGCCCCCAAGCCCAGATTGACTGCATTAGATGTGACGCCAAGTCAGGGGATTTTTTTTCACTGGCTTCTTTTCCTGGCCGATTGAGGCCGTTCTAGGTGGCCTACATACTCCACGGTAGCGCAGCTGTAAGGCGGGGCTGCTAGGCTAGCTCTCTCAGCCAACTGTTTTCTCTCTGATCACTACTTCATTATTGTTTTGCTCTTCCATGGGACGTACACCTGTGAATCAACCCTATCAACCTCGGCAGCATACCCGTTCTGATTGGCCAAACTGGGGGCCAAAGTCGCTGGTCGAAGAACGCGATGCCTGCGGTGTCGGCTTTTTGGCCGATCGACAGAATCGCCCCAGCCACGGTTTAGTCACCAAGGCGTTGGCAGCCCTGGACTGTATGGAGCACCGTGGCGGCTGCTGTGCCGATCAGGACTCTGGGGATGGGGCCGGGGTGATGACCGCGATTCCCTGGGCGATCCTAACCCGCTGGGCCGGAGAGCAGGGCTACGGGGAGCTGGATCGCGATCGCACGGGTGTCGCCATGGCCTTTATGCCCAACCATGACGCCGCCGCCACCTGGATTCGGGCCACCTTTAACCAGGTGGTGCAGGAGGAAGGGCTGACGGTGGTGGGCTGGCGGGTGGTGCCCGTGCGGCCTGAGGTGCTGGGGCCCTTGGCAAAACAGTACCAGCCCCGCATTGAGCAGTTGATCATGGCCTCAGCCGCCGAAACCGGGCCCACAACCGGGGAAGACCTGGAGCGCGGCCTTTACCTGGCGCGTCGCCAGGTGCTGCACCTGGTCGCCCAAGCCATTGCTAGCCCGAGTGGGCTTTCCCCCGACCTAGTGGCCGGACTGAAGGAATTCTACGTCTGTTCCTGCTCCTCCCGCACCATTGTCTATAAGGGCATGGTGCGATCAGCGGTGTTGGCTGCCTTCTACGCCGACCTGCGCGACCCCGATTATGTCAGCGCCTTTGCGGTGTACCACCGTCGCTTTAGCACCAACACCATGCCCAAATGGCCCCTGGCCCACCCCATGCGGTTGCTGGGGCACAACGGCGAAATCAACACGCTGGTCGGCAACATCAACTGGATGGTGGCCCGCCAGGCCGAGCTGTACCATCCGGTGTGGGGCGATCGCTTCGATGTGCTGAAGCCCATTGTGAACGCCAACAACAGTGACTCCGCGAACCTGGACAACGTGATGGAGCTGATGGTGCGATCGGGCCGCACTCCCCAGGAAGCCCTCATGATGATGGTGCCCGAGGCCTACAACAACCAGCCAGAGCTGGATGCCTATCCCGAGATCACCGATTTTTATGACTACTACAGCGGCCTACAGGAACCCTGGGATGGCCCGGCTCTGATCGTCTTTAGTGACGGAACCCAGGTGGGGGCTACCCTAGACCGCAACGGTCTGCGCCCAGCCCGCTATGTGATCACCAAAGATGACCTGCTGATGGTGTCCTCGGAGGCCGGGGTGCTGGATGTGGCCCCTGAGGACATTCTGGAAAAAGGCCGCCTTGGCCCTGGTCAGATGATCGCGGTCGATCTGCACAGTCAAGAAATTCTCAAGAACTGGGCCATTAAGCAGCGGGTGGCCACCCGGCACCCCTACGGCCAGTGGCTGAAGGATAACCGAGCCGAGGTGCCGCCCCAGTTGTTTAGCGAACAGGCGGTCTACAGCAGTGAAGACCTGCTGCTCCAGCAGAGCGCCTTTGGCTACACCACCGAAGACGTCGACATGATCATTCAAGACATGGCGGCCCAGGCCAAGGAGCCCACCTTCTGCATGGGCGATGACACCCCCCACGCGGTGCTATCCAGCAAGCCCCACCTGCTCTACGACTACTTTAAGCAGCGGTTTGCCCAGGTCACTAACCCCGCTATCGATCCCCTGCGGGAGCGGTTGGTGATGTCGCTGACCACCCAGCTAGGCCGCCAGGGCAACCTGCTCGATGAGCGGCCCGAGTACGCTCGCCTGTTGCAGTTGGAAAGCCCCGTCATTAACGAGGTGGAGCTAGAGCACATCCACAGCTCGGGCTTTGCCACCGCTACCCTGTCTACGCTCTACTCCATTGCCGATGGCCCCGCCGGTCTGGAGCAGGCGGTGGCGGCGCTGTGCGATCGCGCCGACGAGGCCGTCAAAGCCGGCAAAGCCATTCTGGTGCTGAGCGATCGCGTCAATGCCCTGGGCCACACCGCTGCGCTGAGCGCTGAGATCAGCTACATTCCCCCCCTGCTGGCGGTGGGGGCCGTGCACCACCACCTGATTCGCAACGGGCTCCGCATGCACGCCTCCCTCGTGGTCGACACGGCCCAGTGCTGGAGCACCCACCACTTTGCCTGCCTGATTGGCTACGGTGCCAGTGCCGTGTGCCCCTACCTAGCCCTCGAGTCGGTGCGCCACTGGTGGCAGGACAACCGCACCCAAAAGCTGATGGAAACGGGCAAACTGCCGGTGTCTACCCTCAACGGGGCCCAGGACAACTACCGTCAGGCGGTGGAGGCGGGGCTGCTAAAAATTCTCTCCAAGATGGGCATTTCCCTGGTCACCAGCTATCGGGGGGCCCAGATTTTTGAGGCGATCGGCATTGGCCCTGACCTACTGGATCTAGCCTTTAGGGGCACCACCTCCCGCCTCGGGGGCCTCTCCCTGGTGGAGTTAGCCGAGGAAACCATGCGCTTCCACCAGCGATCGTTCCCTGAACTCACCGTGAAGCGGTTGCAAAACATGGGCTTTGTGCAGTCACGGCCCAGTGGCGAGTACCACATGAACAACCCGGCCATGACCAAGCTGCTGCACAAAGCGGTGGCCGATCGCCAGTACGACCACTACGAGCTATACCGAGCCCAGCTCGAAAATCGGCCGATTACCGCCCTGCGGGATCTGCTCGACATGGAGGGCGATCGCCAGCCCCTTGCCCTCGATCAGGTGGAGTCGGTGGAGGCGATCATGGCCCGCTTCTGCACCGGAGGGATGTCCTTGGGCGCGCTGTCGCGGGAGGCCCACGAGGTTCTAGCGGTGGCCATGAACCGGATCGGCGGCAAGTCTAACTCTGGGGAGGGGGGCGAAGACCCGATTCGCTTTAAGGTGCTCACCGATGTCGATGCCGAGGGCAACTCCCCCACCTTTCCCCACCTGCGGGGCCTCAAGAATGGCGACACCGCCAGTTCAGCGATTAAGCAGGTGGCCTCCGGGCGGTTTGGGGTGACCCCCGAGTACCTGATGCACGCCGACCAGATCGAGATCAAGCTGGCCCAGGGGGCCAAGCCGGGGGAAGGGGGCCAGCTGCCGGGCAAAAAGGTGAGCCCCTATATCGCCATGCTGCGCCGCTCTAAGCCTGGTGTGTCGCTGATTTCGCCTCCCCCCCACCACGACATCTACTCGATCGAAGACCTGGCTCAGCTGATTTTCGACCTGCACCAGATCAACCCCAGGGCAGGGGTCTCGGTGAAGCTGGTGTCGGAGGTGGGCATCGGTACCATTGCGGCGGGGGTGGCCAAGGCCAACGCCGATGTGATTCAGGTGTCGGGCCACGACGGCGGCACCGGAGCCTCGCCCCTCAGCTCCATTAAACATGCCGGGGTGCCTTGGGAACTGGGGCTCACCGAGGTGCACAAGGTGCTGATGGATAATCAGCTGCGCGATCGCGTCACCCTGCGCGTCGACGGCGGCCTCAAAACCGGCTGGGATGTGGTGATGGGGGCCCTGATGGGGGCCGAAGAATTTGGCTTTGGCTCCATTGCCATGATTGCCGAGGGCTGCATTATGGCCCGCGTTTGCCACACCAACAACTGCCCCGTCGGTGTGGCCACCCAAAAAGAAGAGCTGCGCCAGCGGTTTACCGGCCTGCCCGAGCAGGTGGTGAATTTCTTCTATTACATTGCCGAAGAGGTGCGATCGCTGCTGGCCCGCCTGGGCTATACCTCGCTGATCGACATCGTGGGTCGGGCCGACCTGCTCAAGCTCCGCGCCGGAGTGACCCTGGCTAAAACCAGCCACCTGGATCTCACCACCCTGATGGATCTACCCGACGGGCGGGGCGATGGCCCCGAAGGGCCAGGCTCTGACTATCGCACCTGGCTCCAGCACGAAGCCGTCCACAGCAACGGCCCTGTCCTAGACGACGTTATATTGGCCGATGGCGATATTCAGGCCGCCATTCAAACCCAGGGCACCGTCACCAAGACCTATGCCGTGGTCAACACCGACCGCACCGTGGGGGCAAGGGTCGCCGGGGTGATCGCCGAAAAGTACGGCAATTCGGGCTTTGAAGGGCAGCTCAACCTGACCTTTGAGGGTAGCGCTGGCCAAAGCTTTGGGGCCTTTAACCTACCGGGCATGACCCTCACCCTGGTGGGCGAGTCCAACGACTACGTGGGTAAGGGCATGCACGGCGGCGAGATTGTGGTTAAGCCCCCCGTCGGCATTACCTACGACCCATCTACCAACGTGATTGTGGGCAACACCTGTCTGTACGGAGCCACCGGCGGCACCCTCTATGCCCTAGGAACTGCCGGAGAGCGCTTTGCGGTACGCAACTCCAAGGGTCAGGCGGTGATCGAAGGCGCTGGTGACCACTGTTGCGAGTACATGACCGGCGGCGTGGTCGTGGTCCTCGGCCCAGTCGGTCGCAACGTGGGCGCAGGCATGACCGGCGGTCTAGCCTATTTCCTCGATGAAAATGGTGGCTTCCCGGTGCGGGTCAACCCCGAAATTGTCAAGGTCCAGCGGGTCATTACCCCCGCTGGAGAAGCTCAGCTCAAGGCCTTGCTGGAGGCCCACGTAGCCCACACCGGCAGCCCCAAGGCAGGGCAAATTTTGGCCCACTGGAGCGAGTACCTGCCGAAGTTTTGGCAGGTGGTACCGCCCTCCGAAGCCGATACCCCAGAGGCGAGCCCTGATCCGACTGGCGCGGAGAGGGTGCTGAGCTCTAGTCCGTCCTAGGGGCACGAGGGGGGAAGTTTTGAGGGCTTTAATGCAAAGTTCAAACTTCAAACTTCAAAATTAGGCCCTTAAAACCCTGCCCCCGGTACCTAAAACTCTCCCTCTGGCAGCGTCCCCGTGTGCTACAGTAATCCTCTGGTTATGGCATGTCGTAAACAACGAATGCCAGTGCGGGCAGAGTGTTTGTGGAAGTAGGTGCGGCATCTGCGGCTTAAATGCGGGCAGAGTGCACGTTTCCCATGCTGGGGATTCCCTTTTTTTAACTGCCAGTCTTTGTTTACTGATCACACCTGCCCTATTGTCTGAGGTTATTGAATGTCTAAACGCCGCAATCCAAAGAAAGAAAAAGCCCTACGCAATCAAGCCTACGCCCGCAAGTTCCGCAAAAAGCGGTCGGGTAACCAACGCTTCTTCCGTCGCAACAACACTGGCGCAACGGATGATGACAGCACTGAGGATAAAGAGAATAGCGATTATTCCAGCAATAACGCCTAGGTTCGCCGTCGTTCTCAAGGGTCAGAGACCTAGCTAGACGAGGGCTTGGGCGATGAGCTTGGCCGCCTGGTGGCCAGATGCGATCGCCCCTTCGACCTGTCCCCCAGGGCACCAGTCGCCACAGCCCACGAAGGTTGGCCAGGCGGGTGAGCTGAGCACAGAGACCCCTAGGGGCTGACGCACAAAGCCGTAGCGCCAGCGGTGCACTTGCATCCACTCTGGGGAGCTGAGCCACGGAGCCAGGGGTTTTGCGGCGATCGCCAGGAGGTCTTGGCCCACCGACTCTAGATCAGGGCGATCGATCGCCTGGGCCGCAAACTCGGCGCTGCTGTGGAGGACGACTACCGATTCTTTGGGCTCCGCTGCCTTGGCAGCGGGGCGTTTACTACTGTCTAAGGCTATCCACCCCAGGGTGGGGTGGGCGTCACCCGTGACCATCCAGCCACCTGGGGCTGTTTGCTGGGAAAGCCAAGGAGAGGTCTGGGGACTGTAGCCCGCCATGACCGTAATTACAGGATCAAACGCGACGGTCTGGAGTTGCTGTACCAGGTCGCTGATCGCGTCGTGCGGTTGGGCGGTGGCGGCCACCAGGGCGGCGGCCTGGGGCGCGGGGATGGCCACCACCACGGCCCTAGCCTCCAGGGCGCTGATCTCACTCTGGGAATCTGAACCGAGGCCTTCCCCTTCAATGTGCCATCCCTGGGGCATCGGTGTCAGGGCCGTAGCGCGCCAGTGGCGGTGAATGGTCAGCCCCGCAGCCAGGGCCTTGGCAACAGCACTCATACCCTGGGGCGCGGCGTAGAGGGTCGCCGTCGCCGTCGCCCGGATCGACCCATTGGCCTCTAGGGCAAAGGTCTCCGGCTGCCAGGGCTGCAGAATGCCCGAGGCTAACAGCGCCGGAATCGGACTTAACGCCGGGTCAGCAAAGGGTTGTAAATACCGACAGCCATGGTCCAGGCTGGTGGTAGCCAGGCGGCGAGTGGCCACTCGCCCCCCCAGCCCGCGAGACTTGTCAACCACTCGCACCCGGTAGCCCCTCTGGTGGAGCTGGCCAGCGGCGGTTAGCCCACTGAGCCCAGCGCCAATGACCACCACATCTTCCATAGCCGTTTCTCTCCAATTTTGGGTGTGTAGCCATTGCTCAACATCCTATCTTGGGGAATTGTGTAAAAATGTAAGACAGTTTTTTAAACCGGTGATACCCAGTGGATGAGCTGCGGTCGGCCCTGGAACTAGCAACAGAGGAAGAACTTCAGGTCCTGACAGAAATGCTGTTTAGGCCCCGGTTCAACCCGCTCGATTACTTACAAAATACCGACCCACTGACGGTTCAGAGCTGCCCTCGGCAGCAGTGGCTGGATCGCTTGGAACAGCGTTTTCGGTTTTTGGCGGCGGACGGTCTAACCGTGATCAACGGTCAAAGCCAGCAGGTGACCTACCGCCAGGCGCTCATTCAAGTCTGCCGATACCTCAAGGTTCCCTACGCGATCGCCTGGACGACCGATGAGTTAGAGGCCGAGGTGTTTCTGCATCTGCTCCGCAGTAATGTACAGAAGCTGCCTCGGGACGAGCGCGATCGCCTCCAGCAATCCCTCACCCGGTCCTTGGCGGGCTCGACCCAGTTTCAGGCCCTCCCTGGGGCACTCCAGGATAACCCCCTGGCGCTCCTCGCCAAGGGGAGTGGTGTTGTGGCCGTAAGTGCCGTGCTCCGGCCCTGGCTGCTTCAGCAGATCGCTCGGCAAATGGCCCTTCAGGTGGCTCGTTACGAGATCGCCCGACAGGCGGTGGTAGCCGGGGGTAGTTCAGTGATGGGCCAAATTCAGCAACGGTTTGCCCTGCGCATGGCCGCTCGGGGCATGGCCGTGAGTGCGGCCCGCTACGGTGCCACCAAAGCCGTGTTCTCGGTGCTGGGGCCAGCCCTATGGGGTTGGTTTCTGGCTGACCTGGGCTGGCGGGCCGTGGCCACTAACTACAGTCGCGTCATTCCGGTCGTATTCACCCTGGCTCAAATCCGCCTGACCCGATCGTCTGAAGAGGGTCAACTGGCCCCAGGTTAGGGGTGCCGCAGCCTGTACTCGTTGACAATCGCCCTGCTAGTGGGATGCCATGCCTGACGTGAATCCAAGACCCAAAACCCACTATGACCAGTTGGGAGTCAAGCCTACGGCTAGCCCCCAGCAGATTCGGCGTGCGTTTCGCGACCTGAGCAAGCTCTACCATCCCGATACGACAGAACTGCCCGCCGCCGAGGCCACCGAAAAGTTTTACCAACTCAATGAGGCCTACGCTATTCTCAGCAGCCCCGATCGTCGCTGGACCTATGACCAGCAGGTGGGCTACTCCCGCATTTCGGTCATGCAGCCCCTAGAAGCCCTCAGTCGCCCCCCGTCTCCCGAGCGGCGCGAGCCCGCCAACATGTACCTCGACCCGACCGATCGGCCCCTGTCCGCCGGGGAGATTTTTGCCCTGTTCATCCTGGGGCTAACCTTTGTGGCCTGTCTGGCCCTGGTGGTGACGGTGAGCCTGACCCGGGGAGACTATGCCGCCGCCCCAGATCTAAACCAGACCGCCTTAGACCAGGCCATACTAGGCCAGACAAAAGACCTGCAAGAACCTGACTCTAGCCCCGATGCCACGGCGGTAGCGCCGATGCCTGACGCAGCCGCTAGAACCGCACCGCCCCTACCGTCGGTTCCCAATCACTCCAGTCCTGGGGCGTCATCGTCGCCTACCTGGCTCTAGAGAGCCTATTCTGGAAGGGTGCATTGCGATCGCGATTACTCCCCCCCTGATCATCCTGACCTACGGTATTCCCATGGCCCTTCCTTCCGCCGCTACCCCGCTCTACAACCATCCACTGCCCGATATTGAAACCTGGTTGAACCAGCAGGGCTGTAGCCAAGACACCGAAGCACCCCACTGCTGGCGCATCGTGCGACCCCGCTGGGAGGCCGAGGTGGTGCTCGAAACCGACTGTATTGTGGTGCGCTACATTAACGCCGGAGCCGATGGCAAGGATGTGCAACGGGTGTTCAAATACTCGCTGAGCCGCCGAGACTTAGAAGAAGCCATTTTTTCTGGGCCCTAGAGACCTGGGCCCTAGAGACCTGGGCCCTAAAGACAAAGAGCTGAACAAATCTGATCCGTGGCCCCAAAAAACAACCCTAGGGTTGCTGGTTCTCAACCAAGCAACCCTAGGGTATGTAGCTTTCGATGCGGATGAAAGGACTTGAACCTTCACGTCCGAAAACACTAGAACCTAAATCTAGCGCGTCTACCAATTCCGCCACATCCGCATTCAGTGCTATAGCATAGCAAACTATAGAGGCCTTTGGAAGTAAGGATCTAAATCATGAGCGTATTGGGCAATATCATCTGGCTGGTCTTTGGCGGGTTTGTGACCGGGCTGGGCTATATTCTGGGCGGACTGGTGCTGTGTCTAACGATTATTGGCATTCCCTTTGGGATACAGGCGATTAAATTGGGCACCGCTACCATGACCCCCTTCGGGCGAAAAATCGTCGAAGATGCCAACCCCAACAGCACTTTAAAGATAGTGCTGAATGTGGCGTGGCTGTTTCTCTTTGGTTGGGAGATCGCTCTGGTGCATCTCTTCCATGCCGTCCTTTTAGCGATCACCATTATTGGCTTGCCCTTTGCCAAGCAGCACATTAAGCTGCTGCCCCTATCGCTGCTGCCCTTTGGCCGGAGCTTTGAGCGCATCTAGAACGTTGGTACAGAAACCCGGTTTCTCGGCCAGAAGGTCAGTCATGCCGTTAGCGCAGCGATGAAGAAACCGGGTTTTTAGCCATACTGTACCGGTGCTCTAGGACTGTCTAATCTCACGCCTAGGCCGCCAACCGGATGGCTGTTTAACGCTAGAACAGGCAAGGGGCCTCGCCTGCCCGGAGAAGGTTTCACCATTCCCTCGGCTAGCTACAGCCTTTGAAACTGCGGCGGTGCTGGGGGGTAGGGCCCAGGGTTTGTAGCGCTAGGCGATGGGCGGCGCTACCGTAGCCCTTGTTTCGCGCCAGATGATAACCGGGGTAGCGGCGATCAAGGCGAACGATCAGGCGATCGCGCCACACCTTAGCCAAAATGCTGGCGGCGGCAATTTCGATATGCTTGCGATCGCCCTGCACCACGGTGCGCTGCACCAGGTCCAGATCGGGAATCGGTTGATTGCCATCAATTAAGCAAAGCACCGGTGCCTTATGCAGGCGGTGCAACGCTCTGTCCATAGCCAACAGGCTAGCGTACAGAATATTCAGTCGCTCAATGTCGTAGATCGTAGCCAGGCCAAGGGCATAGTCAGTGGCGAGGGCTTGAATGGACGGCACCAAACTCTCGCGGCGAGCGGCGCTCAGCCGCTTGCTGTCAGTCACCCCCAGGGCCTGAAGCTGCTCGCCTGCCTGGGGGGTCAACACCACAGCTGCCGCCACCACAGGGCCAAACAAGGCCCCGCGACCCACCTCATCGACCCCGGCAATGGGAGTCGCTAGGCCATGCCCATTGTCCACAAACGCTCATCCCTAGATTAGTCGTCGGCACCATCGCCACTGGCCGATGTTCGCCGACGGCGGCGGCGCAGAGTGCTCGTCGCCTCGGCTTCTGGCTCTTGGACAACCTCCTGGGCCATATCCTGGACAACCGGCTGGGTATCCTCCTGCACAGCCTCTACCAAACTAGGGGCAACCATCCCAGGGGGGGCAG
>JAIXUR010000225.1 GCA_027483425.1 Cyanobacteriota bacterium
AGGCACTATCTGCTTGATTTGCAGTTGCGCCGTATTGTTTGAGTATTTCGTTAATTTCGCTGTCACTACGTCCTTCGCTCTTAAGATCTCTGGCCTGATTGATAAAGTTATCTAAGGGCATTGCTAGGGGCTCCAAAGCTAAATTTCAATCCCCTATACGGCAAGTAAATAGGCGATCAGGATTTGAAACTCCTTGATCGCCTATCTTTATTGAATCTTTGAACTTAGGATGTTTTAACCGCTAATATTCTTTACTAGATCAAGAGCATTAGCGGGATGCGCGATCGCTAGCTTGCTTATCTCGCAAGGTAGTATCGGCATCATCGGCTCGCCGATCGTAGGCCTCTGTAGCCCTTTTAACTGAAGAGTCGGTGTTACAACCACGACTCTGGTTATCGTCTGAGGCCTCTCTCAGTTTTGTCGAAGGGTTCATAACCGCATTTTTCCTTGTGGTAACGACACAAAATAGGGGAAACATGGCGACGCACCCTCAACAGTTCATTTGAACTATCAATAAAATAGTATATCTGTCCTATGCTTGGGGCAAGGCTTTGGCTAGACGCTCACAATAACGTCATAGTCCTGAGGTATTGAGTCGGCTTAGTCCTGAGGAGATGGGGCGGTAGCCAATATCTTTGGAGCCTCATACACGAACTCTAAGGCCTTCTGAGTCCTAGGATGGGGCAGCTCCAGCCGATAGGCGTGGAGGTGGTAGCCAACATCCCCCGGCACAGGCAACCCACCCTCCTCGGCAGGGTCAACCCTGAGGGGCAGCCCCCCCACGCCGTAGAGCGGATCGCCCACCAGGGGAAACCCCGCCGCCGCCAGGTGAATGCGAATTTGGTGGGGTCGCCCGGTGCGAATCGTGACCTCCACCAGGGTGAACTCTGGGCTGCGTTGGAGCACCCTGCCGTCGCTGTAGGCAGGCAACCCATCCGCCCTCGCCCCATACACATACCCCAGCACGGGATGATCGATCTTGCCAATGGGGGTTGTCAGCGTAAACACATCCGGCAAATCGCTGGCCCCAATCAGCGCTCGGTAGGTCTTGCGAATCGGGTGGGGAGCCAGAGGATCGTGGGCCGTGGCCGTAGACTCTCGCAACTGACGACTGAGCACAGAGCGAGCCAGGGGCGATCGCCCCAGCACCATCACCCCCGACGTCCCCCGCCCCAGCCGATGCACCGGAATGGGCGGATTCTCTGGATAGCACAGCCTGAGCTGATGCAGCAGCGTATGGGTGAGAAAGCCACCGCCGGGGAGCACGGGTAGGCCAGAGGGCTTGGCGATCGCCATTAAATCGTCATCCTCATACAGCACCTCAAACCCCAGAGGCGCATCCGGTTCCTCCCACGGTGGCCGGTGATAGGTTAACGTTTCCCCTGACTGTAGGCGATCGTCGGGGGCTAGAGAAATTCCGTTGTGGCGAATTTGGCCTGAGAGAATGCGATCGCGCCACTCCGCCCGACTAGAGTGACGGTAGTGGCTGGCATAGAAGTCGAGCACCGAAAGACCCGCGTCGGTTTTGGTGATGCGATCGGTGTAAACCCATCCTTGATTCATAGGAAACCCTAGATGCGGTGCATCGCTGCGCGGATGCACCCTACGCGTTGAATGGTTAAACCTCACCGCAGTTACCAACAGGCCCATTCGCAAGACAGAGGTTTAAACTGGCCCACCGATCCATCCTTTCCGTTGGGTCCAGGGCGGCGGAACGGCCCTGGTCGAGCGGGGTCTGGGGACAATCGAAATGTCCCCAGCGGTAGGCTTGGCTTTCCCCAGACAACTCCCGCCCACAATCATCTCAAAGGGTAATGGTACTGCCATAGAGCTGGTGGACAGTGCCTACCCTACACCTTCCCCAGACAACTGGTGGGCAGTGCCCACCCTACCCCCGCTTTTGTCAGTATCCCCCGTTCAAAATTATCCGACGTTGGGCAAACAACCGTTTGCCCCTACGGTGGCAACCCCCTACACCAACCGCTTCACCCGCTCCTTCGCCTCCAGCCGCAGCTGCCGCACCCGCCGAAACAACTCCTCCCCCGTGTGAAGGTAGCTCTCTTCATAGCTCATCGTGAAGCGCTCCAGTTCATCCAGCCCATCCTCCAGCAGCCCCAGCCAGTGGTAAACATCCGCCGCCCCCCCCGCCGTACTCACCGGGTTCGCCATCGACTGAAACTTGCCCTGAGCCTGCCCCAGCCAAGTGCGCCCCTGCTCCAAATAGGCCATAAACCCCTCCATCAGCTCATCGTCAAAGGGGTCAGCCGACAGCTTGCGAATCTCCGTCTTCAGCGGTGCCATAATCTTGCCCATCAGCCGATCCACCGGGCCATAGACCAGCTTGAGCCAGGCATCTTCCCGCGCCTCCGAAGACTGAGTCGCCTGGCGGGCATAGCGATACACCTCCTGCATCTCGGCGGTGCGCCTCGCCCGGCTGGCCGCACTCTCCACCGGGTCAGCGGCCGCCACTCCCTGGCGCTGCTGGTCGTAGACCGTGCGCCGCAGGGGGTCACCAATAATCTCGTAGGCCGTATTGATCCGCGCAATGCGATCGTGGGACGCCTGGCTACTCTGACTATCGGGATGATATTGCTTGGCCAAACGGCGATAGGCCCGCTTAATCTCCGCCTGGGTCGCCGTCTCGTGGATTTCGAGGGTTTGGTAGTGGGTCTCATGTGCCATAGGGACATTGTAAAAGAGACCAGCTACAGAGAGGGAGGGGGCGAGGCCAAGACAGGCGACGGGAAGAATAGGGGCTATTGTGGAAGGTCGGGCTTCGGGGCAACCAGGGAGGGCACGGGGGTTGGGGGTACGAGGCGGTTGGCGATCGCGGTACCCAGCAACACCAGCCCACAGCCTAACCCCATCGAGGCCGTTACCGCTTCCCCCAGCCACAGCACTCCCCACCCCATGGCAAACATCGGGATCAAATAGCCCACCGTCAGCGCCCGGGTTGAGCCCAGGTGGGCAATCAGGCGAAAGTACAGGAGGTAGGCCAGGGCCGTAGACAACAGCGCCAGGGCCACCAACGCCGCCATACTCTGGGGCGATGGCACAGCCTGGGGAACCGTAAAGGGCAGCATCGGCAGCAGCACCAGCGCGGCTCCCACCAGGCTGCCCGTGGCAATCACCAGGGCAGGCACCTGGGCCAGGTGACGGCGCACGTAGGGAGCGGCGATCGCATAGCAACAGGCCGCACCCAACCCGGCCACCACCGCAGGCCAAAAGCCTTCCGTCCCTAGGGTCGGTTGCCAACCTAGCAAAATCACCACCCCCATAAACCCCATTCCCAGGCCCACCAACTGGCCCACCGAGTGACGCTCTTTGAGCCAGATCAGGGCAATGCCGGTGCCAAACAGAGGGGCCGTGGCATTCAAAATAGAGGTGAACCCCGCCGGTAGCCACAGGGTAGCGTAGGCCAGCAGCACAAAGGGTAGCGCCGAGTTGAGCCCACCCACCACCAGCAAATGCCGCCAGTGGGCTAACCCGACCGACCAAAGCCCCTGCCGCAGCACCAGGGGTACCAGCACCGCACTCGCCAGCACCAGCCGCAGCTCAATCAACCACACCGGCCCAAACTCTGAAGCCGCCACCCGCATCCAAAAAAACGACCCACCCCAGACGGCGGCCAACACCACAAACTCCACCACCGCATCCCAGCGTTTCATCATGGCGTCTCCCGACGGTATATCATATCTGGTCAAAATTCAAAGTTCAAAATTTGCCTCAATGCCCCGGCATCCGGCCCTCGCGCTCTAGCTCCAACAGCAGCCGTTTGCGCCACAGTCCTCCACCATAGCCGGTCAGCGAACCATCCTTGCCAATCACCCGGTGGCAGGGCACCAAAATGTTGATGCGGTTCATGGCGTTGGCGCGGGCCACCGCCCGCATGGCCGTGGGTTGGCCAATGCGCTGGGCCAGGGCGTCGTAGGCGATGGTCTCACCGTGGGGAATGTGCTGGAGCGCCTCCCAAACCCGGTTCTGAAAGGGAGTCCCCTGTAGCGTCACGGGTACGGTAAAGGCGGTGCGCTCCCCGGCAAAATACTCCCCTAGCTCGAGTTTCAGAGTCGTCAGGTGGGGGTGACTCACCGGCAATACCGCGTGGCCAAACCGCTGGCGCAGGGTCGCGTAGTTGCGCTCTAGCATCCGGCGATCGCTGTATTCCAGCAGGCACAGCCCCCCATCGACGGCCCCGGCCACCATCAGCCCCAGGGGGGTGTCCATCAGCTCTACGGCAATGTAGCGCTGGCTATCAGCCTGGCCCGGTGGTACCCCAAAGGTCTTGGCAAACGCCTCCCGAAAGCCGCTGTGGGAGTCGTACCCCTGGGCAAACACCACATCGTCGAGCGACTCACCGCTGCGAATTTGGGTAAAGGCCTCGGCCAGCCGCCGCGCCCGGCACCAGTCGGTAAACGTCATGCCGTAGTGGTCTTTAAACCACCGCCGCGCCCGCTCGGGGGTGATGCCCAACTGTTGCCAGTCCTCTGCCGAGAGTTTTTGCTGGGCCGAGGTCTCGACTCGTGCCATCAGCTGGCTCATCCACGGGGGCGGCTGCTCTAGGCTGGCTTCGGGGCTGCATCGCTTGCAGGGGCGGTACCCGGCCACCACGGCCTCCCGCAGCGACAGAAAGAATTCAACATTTTCCCGCTTTGGGCACGACGAGCAGGAGGGCCGACAAAAAATACCGGTGGTGCGTACCGCCACAAAAAACAGGCCATCGTAGCTGGCATCTTTGCGGTAAAACGCGGCCTCCATTTCGGTTTCGGAGGGGGTAAAGCTCAAGGTCATCTGCATGGGTAACGCCCAGTTCCTAGGGTCATTGTGTCAACCGGTGCGGTTGCCGTCCACCGAAAAAACGATGGGGTCTTTTACCCCACCGCTACAGGCTACGCCCCCTGGGCCGCCACCCCGTCCATGATCGCCCTATCCATGAAGGCTTGCCAGGTGGGGTTGGGCTGCCAGATCCGGTGCAGGTCGGCGCGGGCGACGGATTCATCGACGCCCTGGCGCAGAACACGGTAGAGGTAGACAAAGGCCGAGACCCGCATATTCATGACGCAGTGGACCAGGGTTTTGTAATCGCGATTCCGCTCCATCACCTTAAAAAAGATGGCCAAATCCGTAGTGGTCGGCGCTTCCCACACCACAGGGATATGAAAGTAGGTCATCCCCAGGCTTTTGACCAGTTCTGCCTCGTGGAGGATGGCCCGGTCGGAGGTGGACAGGGCCAGGTTAACCACGACGGCGTAACCGGCCTGGGCGATCGCCTCAAACTGCTCTGCGGTGGGCTGCCCCGCCGTACCCAAGGTCGGCGACAGGGCCAGGTAGTTACAAATGGCGGACAACTCAGCAGCGGCCATGACCAGATCCCTCGGTACTATGGAGAAAATTCAAAAAAACTCACCCTGGAGACTTAACCCATGGCTATGGTGGAATCTACCATGCTGCCCCTCGGTACCGCTGCCCCGGCCTTTGCCCTGCCCAGTGTGGTGAGCGGCGAGATCATTACCCTCGACACCTTTGCCGATGATCCCGCTCTGCTGGTGATGTTTATTTGCCGCCATTGTCCCTTTGTCAAGCATGTGGAGCAAGAGCTGGCCCGCATCGGCAAAGACTACATCTCTCAAGGGTTAGGCATTGTAGCGATCAGCGCCAACAGCCTGCAAACCCATCCCCAGGACGGGCCAGAGCACCTCAAGACCCAGGCCGAGGAGGTGGGCTTCACCTTTCCCTACTGTTTTGACGAAACCCAGGCCGTCGCCAAGGCCTACACCGCCGCCTGCACCCCCGATTTCTTTGTGTTTGACCAGGCCAAAACCCTCGTTTACCGAGGCCAGCTCGACGACAGCCGACCCAGCAATGGTGTGCCAGTGACTGGCCAAGACCTGCGGGCGGCGCTAGATGCCGTCCTGGCTGGGCAGGCTATGACGGGCCCTCAAAAACCCAGCGTGGGCTGCAACATCAAGTGGACCCCCGGTAACGCCCCAGCCTACTTTGGGTAGCGATCGCCCCCTTGGGAAAACGCTTGTAGCAGTTCCATGGCGGCCTCCGCCTGGTCGGCGGGCACAAACAAGTGGTCGTGGTAAAAAGCCGAGACCGGGTTGACGCTAATGCCGTGGCTGGCTAGCTGGGTGGCGATCGCCGCCAAAAAGCCCACCGCCTCTAGGCTAGAGTGAACGGTGAGGGTGATTAGAGCAAAGACGGCTTCATAGGATAGACCTGCGGCATCGGCCTGGGGGCGGGGCAAAATTAGGGTTAGTCCTTCCTCTTCTTTGAAGTAGCCGATGGGCTCAAGGCTGGGGTCATAGCCGCCTGCATGGGGAAGGCTGCAAAAAACATAGTCGCCTGGGTGAAGGACTGGCTGCATGGTGGTGAGCAGTGTGCTGGGGTTCGTTTCTCCAGCCATGGGGTTCTACCTCCTGGGTCGTTAATTTCTGGGCAATGGGGTGATTGCCACCCAAGAAAATTCTCCATCAAGACAGTAAGGCTGTGGGGGCTAAAGTGCGCGATCGCATGCCGCCAGCATGATATACGCCAGGCGTGGGTCTTTGCGATCGCGAGGGGGGAGTGGTCGGGGCATGGGTGGGGCGTGGGTCTTGGCGATCGCGAGGGGGATTGTCGGGGCACGGGTGGGGCGTGGGTCTTGGCGATCGCAAGGGGGGATTGGTCGGGGCACG
>JAIXUR010000061.1 GCA_027483425.1 Cyanobacteriota bacterium
GAAGAAACCGGGTTTTTAGCCATACTGTACCCGTGCTCTAGGGCTGCTCGTCGTCGTCCTCATCATCGGCCACCCAGGTGCCGACCGGACGCAGGGCATCGGGAATCGCCACATCATCCGTAAACTCCAGCACCGTCTCCCGATAGCCCAAATACCCCGCCTCCGCAAAGGTCAGCAACATGCGCCCCAGGGCTGGCCACACCACATCGGCAAACTCCCAATCGTGGTTAAACCCCGCCCGATCGGCGATCGATCGCAGCGCCCAAAAATAGCTATTGCGCACCACCGAGCCAGACTTTTTGTAGGTCGGCACATCCTCCTGGTGGAGGTATAAAATATCGTGATCAATTCGAGCCCGCACAGCTAAGCCTATTCCATCTAAAAAAATTATCCCGATCGCAGCGCTAGATACCGCTAGGCGTGGCGGTTTAGCCCAATCCGTCAATGAGGTATAAGCGAGAACACGCTAACCAATGTAGATGGGTGATACCGTAGAACTATTAACAATAAGTTACAGATGACCGGTCGCCCAGGCTAGACCAACTCGCCCCACCCGGTCAAGGTGACTTTAACTCTGGAGCCCATCGACCTGCCATGACCGCTGCGGTTTGTCTGCAAAACGTCCACAAAGTCTACAACGGAGTCTCGGTCGTCAACGACCTCTCCCTCACCATCGAAGCAGGGGAAGTTTTCGGACTACTGGGCCCCAACGGCGCAGGCAAATCGACCACCATTCGCATGGCCACTACCCTGACCCGACCCAGCGATGGCCACGTGGTGGTCGCTGGCTACGACGTCAACCGCCAACAGATCGACGTCCGCCGCCAGATCGGCGTGGTGCTGCAACAAACCAGCGTCGATGGCGACCTCAGCGTCTGGGAAAACATGGAACTGCACGGGCGCATGCACCACATTCCCGCCCTCCAACGCCGCCAGGCCATTGATCTCTGGCTCGAGTACGTTGAACTGGCCGATCGCCGCGACGACAAGGCCAAAACCCTCTCCGGCGGCATGAAGCGGCGGCTCCAGATCGCCCGCGCCCTGCTCCACAACCCCAAAATTTTGTTTCTCGACGAGCCCACCGTGGGCCTCGATCCCCAGGCCCGCCGTCGCCTGTGGGAGATCATTCGCGGCCTCAACCAGCAGGGGATGACCATGCTGCTGACCACCCACTACATGGAAGAAGTGGAGTACCTGTGCGATCGCATCGGTATTCTTGACCAGGGTAAGCTGATTGAGCTCGGCACCCTCGAGCAGTTTCGCCAGCGCCACGGCGAAGGCATTGTCATGACCCAGCGGGGCGATTCCCAAGGGGATCGCTACGCGAATCGCTGGGACTACACCTTCTTTCCGACCCTGGAAGCCGCCAACGCCCACCTCGACCAGCAGCCCGACAAAACCGGCATGATGACCCGCCCCTCCAACCTCGAAGATATTTTTGTCGAGCTGACCGGTCACAATTTGGACTAAATCAGGCCCGCCATCCAAACATTAAGAACCGTCGCGTCTGCCTTCTCAAGGGCAGGCCCTTGCATAACAATAAAGAACGTACTTAACGGTTTGCAACATCTGGCTAGGGCGGCTTTAGTGCGGCTCTAGCCAGATCTACAGGAATACCTATGGCCTATTACTGGTTCAAAGCCTTTCACATTGTCGGCGTCGTGGTGTGGTTTGCCGGGTTGTTTTACCTGGTGCGCCTGTTTATCTACCACGTAGAGGCCGAGGCCGAGCCAGAGCCCGCCCAGGGCATTCTCAAGCGCCAGTACGAAATCATGGAGAAACGCCTCTACGGCATCATCACTACCCCCGGCATGGTGGTGACGGTGGCCATGGCCATTGGGCTGCTGGTGCTCATGCCCGAGTACCTCAAGGACGGCTGGATGCACATCAAGCTGGGCCTGGTCGCCGTGCTGCTGGGCTACCACCATTACTGTGGGCGGCTGATGCGCCAGCTGCACCGAGGCGAGTGTCAATGGTCGGGTCAGCAGCTCAGGGCCCTCAACGAAGCCCCGACCCTGCTGCTGGTCGTGATTGTGATGCTGGTGATCTTTAAGAACAACTTCCCCACCGGGGCGACCACCTGGCTGGTGGCCGGGCTGGTGGTGGTGATGGCGGCCACCATTCAGCTGTACGCCCGCAAACGGCGACTGGACAAAGAAAAAGCCGCTCTGGTCGTTACCCCTGAACCCCAGGCTTTACAGAATTCTTAACGGGGCCCCCCATTCCCCACAGAATCTACGTCAGCGCCACCCCAGGCAACGCCCTGTAACCGCTAGCATTGAGGGCGACTGCCTTGGAGCACAACCATCCAGGGCATACTAATCAGCGCAATGTCCAGGGGAACAGGATGGTAACGACCGCTGCCACAACGCTAGACCAGCTGCGATCGCACCAGCTGATCGGCACCCAACGGCTCGACCTAGCCGCCGGGCTCACCACCTTTCCAGAGGAGATTCTCGACCTGGCCGACAGCCTCGAAATTCTCGACCTGTCGAACAACGCCCTGACCACCCTGCCCGACAGCTTTGCCCAACTCCACAACCTGCGCATTGCGTTTTTCAACAACAACGCCTTCGAGACCCTGCCCGAGGTGCTGGGTCAATGCCCCAGGCTATCTATGATCGGGTTTAAGGCCAACCAGATTGCCACGGTGCCAGGGGCCTCTCTGCCACCAACCACCCGCTGGCTGATTTTGACCGACAACCAGATCATCACCCTGCCTGATGCGATCGGTGCGTTGCCAGCTCTGCAAAAGCTCATGCTGGCGGGCAACCGACTCCGTACTCTACCCGATAGCCTAGCCGCCTGCCAGCAGTTGGAGCTGATGCGGATCTCGGCCAACCAGCTCGACGCTCTGCCTCTCTGGTTGCTCACCCTACCCCGGCTGAGCTGGCTCGCCTACGCCGGTAACCCGTTCTGTACCGCCCTGGGCAAGGCGGAGGCCGCACCACTGCCCCAGATTCCCTGGGCTGACCTCACCCCAGGCGAGGTGCTGGGGCAGGGGGCTTCGGGGATCATTTCGCGCGGGGTCTGGCGGCAAAATCAGCCTATCCCGGCTAGCAAGACCAGTAGTGAGACTGGGGGCGAAACCGCCGTGGCCATCAAGCTGTTTAAGGGGGCGATCACCAGCGACGGCCTACCCGCCGACGAAATGCGGGCCTGCATTGCCGCCGGGGCGCACCCCAACCTGATCGGCCCCCTCGGCCAGGTTGTCGATCATCCGGAGCAAAAAGATGGCCTCGTGCTGCCCCTGATCCCACCCACCTACCGCGTGCTGGGCGGCCCCCCCAGCCTCGACAGCTGCACCCGCGACACCTATCCCCCCGATACAGTCTTTGATCTGGAGGTGGTCCTCCGGATCGCCACCGGCGTGGCGGCGGCGGCGGCGCGCCTGCACCAGCGGGGCATTCTCCACGGCGACCTCTATGCCCACAACACCCTGGTCAACGGGGCGGGGGATACCTGCCTCAGCGATTTTGGGGCGGCTAGCTTCTATGACCCCGCCGACACCCTGGCCCCTGGCCTGGAGCGCCTCGAAATCAGAGCCTGGGGCTGTCTGCTGGAGGATTTGCTCGATCGCTGCCCAGCCCC
>JAIXUR010000555.1 GCA_027483425.1 Cyanobacteriota bacterium
CTCCTGACTCCTGACTCCTGACTCCCGACTCCTGACTCCCGACTCCTGACTCCCGACTCCTACCCCATGTCTGCCCCCCTCTCCATTGCCCTACTGACCTACTCCACAAAGCTGCGGGGTAGTGTCGTCCATACCTTAGAACTGGCCACCGCTCTGACCGACCTGGGGCACCGCGTCAGTGTCTACGCCCTCGATAAAGATGGCCAGGGCTTTGAGCGATCGATTTCGGCCCCGGTGCAATTAGTCCCGGCCCAGCTTCCTCCGGCTGGGTTCTCCCCCGATCAGGCGACCGACGCCCTGATCCGCCAGCGTATTCAAGAGTTTGTCGCTTATTTTGAGGCCCATTCACCCCGCCACGATATTTACCACGCCCAAGACTGCATCGGAGCCAATGCCCTGGTACAGCTCCGACACCAGGGCCGGGTGCCCAATGTCGTGCGCACGGTGCACCATATCGAAGACTACCCCAGCGTCTATCTCCAGCAGTGCCAGGATCGGTCCATTCGCGCCCCCGATTTGTGTCTGTGCGTGAGCGATCGCTGGGGCCAGACCCTACACCGCGACTACGGCATCCCTGCCCCCAGAGTGCTCAACGGCGTCGATCTGCGTCGGTTCTCCCCCACGCCATCCGGCCAGGAGGCCGCCCTCAAGGCCCGGTACAGTCTGACCGGATCGCCGATTTACCTCACCGTGGGGGGGATTGAGCCGCGCAAAAATTCCCTGCGACTGCTAGAGGCCTTTGCCCAGGTCCTCACCACCCATCCCCAGGCCCAGCTGGTGATCGCGGGCGGGGCCACCCTGTTCGACTATGAACCCTACCGCCAGAGCTTCTTTGCTCTGGCCAAGGCTCTAGAGCCGCAGCATGGGCCGATGATCGGTCAATCGGTGATCCTGCCGGGGGTGATTCCCGATCGCGACTTGCCCGCCCTGTACCGTACCGCCGATGCATTTTGCTTTCCCTCCACCCAGGAAGGCTGGGGGCTGGTGGTGCTAGAGGCGATCGCCTCAGGACTCCCCGTCATCACCGCCGACCAGCCGCCCTTTACCGAGTTTCTCACTCCCGACCAGGCCCTGCTGATCAACCCCGACTCGGCCCCAGCCCTAGCCCAAGCCATGGTGGCGGTGCTCAACCCTGGCTTGGCCAAAACCCTAGCCCACCGTAGCCAGGCGATCCTAGCCAACTACACCTGGGACAGATCGGCAACCCTCCACCTAGGCCACTATCAAGCCCTGATCCAGTCGCTCCCTTAGGACAAGTCTGGCCACAAAAATACCGAAGAATTTTGCTTCTTCCCAAGGGCGCAGGGCTCTGCGCCCCTACCTGGGGGTCTCTTCTTGCCCAGCCATCTCCTTTTCCTGTGTCCTCAGCTAGCTGGCCAACGCTATACTTTCGCTGTTCAAAACCCGCCCAGGCAGGGGAATTCTAAGTACCATGGAAGCAGGTCAATCGATGCAGCGATCAGCACGGTTGCCAGTCAAGATTCTCTAAAAGCAAAGGTTCTGGAATCTGGAACCTAAGAGGCCGTTGGCAACTGGCACCCTTGAGAGGGTGTTTGGCCCTGGGTTGCCGTAAATTCTGCCCACCTCCCACGAGTCGTCCCCATGACCGCTGCTATGGTCAATGCCGTTTCCACCGCCCCTGCCGATACCCCGTCTCCGGTGGTTGAGCTGCCCCCCGACCAGGTGCAGCTCAGCCTACCCGTGGAGGAAGCGCTAGCCCCAGAGCCCCCTCCCCTCTCCCCAGCCACCCTAGCCTTGGCCGCTGGCGATGTGCGCATGGTACTCCGCGAGCAGAGTGAGCAGGGCCAAATCTTGACCACCAAACTCAATATTCTGTTTGTGTCCAACGGGGCGTTGCTGACCAGTCTCAGTATTTCGCGCCTGTTGGTCAGCGGCAGTGTGTTTAGCCTGGCTGAAATTTTGGGATTTTTGATGAGTTTTTCGCTGCTGATGGGGGCGTTTTTGCCCCGCCAGGTGGCCGTCACCCCCAACCTAGAAGACCGCAATTTTTTAGAAACCTATCTGGCGTTGTCCGAGCAAGACTACCAGCTTCAGATGCTGGTGAACCTGTCGGAAACCTACAACGCCAACAAACAGCGCCTAGAAGACACCTCCCAAAGCCTCAAATACGCGGCCTATACCATCTGGGGCACAACTGCTATCATGCTGGTACATATTCTGGTCATTTACGTAGCTAACGGGTCACCGGCTGGGATGATTTAGTCCATCCCCAAACCTCTGACTCTAATGTTTCCTACCGCGTTCTGCGGCAACCAGTTCATGAGCGATACACAGCAACCCACGATTCTAGAGCGGCGAGTGGCACTGCCCGAGCCCGATGTGAGCAATATCACGGTGCTTACGGAGAGTTTGCCCAACGGGCCTGTACTGCCCTGGCACCACTTTGATTCTCCTTGGCTCGAGCGAGATGACGCGGAGTCACCCGACAGTGACCGAAAGGCTTCCCTAGAGATCGACTCCGAGAGCGGCTCTGATGGCGGGACTGGGGACGACCCTGGGATTAGCACCGAGCCAGGCCCCGTTGAGCAGCTCACTCTGTCTCTGGTGCTGCTGGAGACGGTTGATGACGTACCGGAAGAGTCGGCGGCCTAGGGTTGTCGAGGTGACTAGTGGTCTGTCAAGCTTAAAGCTGTAGGTTGGGTGAAGCGGTAGCGGAACCCAACAAAGCTTACTGCTGTTGGGTTCCACTTCGTTTCACCCAACCTACGAGAGCCCTAATTCTTTGATTTGACAAAGCACTAGATATATAGGGATCTCAAATTAGAGGCGACTGTCGGGGCCGATCAGGTCAGAGAGCTTTTCGACGCCGTAGAGCAGCATGGCAATGCGCTCTAGGCCCAGCCCCCAGGCCACGGTAGACTTTTCGCCACAGCCCAAGGGTGCCAGCATCTCCTGGCGAAACAGGCCTGAGTTGCCCACTTCGATGTAGCGATCGCTGGGGGGATGGTAGGCAAACACCTCCAGGGAAGGTTCGGTGTAGGGGTTGTAGGTGGGTTTAAATTTCAAATCCTTAAACCCTAAACGTTCGTAGAAGTAGGTGAGGTAGCCCATCAGGGTGCGCACGCTCAGCAGTTCACCCACCACGACCCCTTCGATCTGGTGAAACTCGGCCAGGTGGGTGCGATCGACCGTTTCGTTGCGAAAGACGCGATCGATCGAGAAATATTTGCCGTCTTGGCCCTGGAGTTGGTGGAGCCGCCGGGCAGTGGAGGTGGTGGTGTGGGCGCGCAGAATGGCCCGGCTAGCTTCGGCCTCGGTCCATTGGCCACCGTAGTTGGCTTCGTGCACCCGCTGCACCTGCTGCACCAGGGCCTGATCCGTGGGCAGGGGCAGCGTTTGGGGATTAGCCAGGTAAAAGGTATCTTGCACCTCACGGGCCGGGTGGTCTTGGGGGGTAAACAGAGCGTCAAAGTTCCAAAAGGCCGACTCCACGATGTAGCCCGACATTTCGTCAAAGCCCATATTGAGGAAAATATCGCGAATGCGCTGAATGCACTGGGTCAGAATGGTGGGTCGCCCGTAGGCCAGGTCGGGCACCTCGGTGTGAATGTCGTAGGGTTTGAAGTCGACCTGTCGCCACTGCCCCGACAGAATGAGATCACTGGTCAGCGCCGTCACCACATCCCCCAGTTCCAGGCTGTACAGGGCGGGCAGCACCGTGAGGCTATAGTCTGCCTCGACCCGACGGGTAATGTACCCCTGCTGTTGCAGCCAGTCTAGGGAAGCCGTCGCGTCGTCCCCCAGGGGATGTCCAGCGGCGATCGCACCCAACACCCGCTGCCGCTGGGGGTAGGCCCCGAGTACCGTCGGCCTGAGCACCACGACGACCCCTTCGCCGTCGCCATCGGCCAAATCAACCGCCTGCTCGCGACGCAGCGCCCCGTAGTGGAGACTAAAGGCGGGGCCCAGGTCAGCCTGGAGGGTGGCGCGATCGCCCTTACCCTTCAACAGTCGGGCCGCCAGCGGAAACCCTGGCAGCACCCCGTCCAGATCCGCTCCCTTGGTCGTCAACACCCACCGCTGCTGGGTATGCACCTGCCACTGGACGTAGCCCTTGAGAGAAAAAAAAAAAAAAAATCCATTGA
>JAIXUR010000334.1 GCA_027483425.1 Cyanobacteriota bacterium
CAATTCTGGCAACAAAAATACCGAAAAATTTTGATTTCTCCTCAGGGCGCAGGGCTCTGCGCCCCTACCGGGGGTATATGCTTTAAAAACTTGCTCTTAGCCAGCACCGTTGTCTCGATCCTATGGCCCTACCGCTTCCCCTAGCCCCTGACCTAGACCAGGGGCGGCTAGGGCTGATGTTGTTTACCCGCTACCCAGAGGCGGGGCGGACTAAGACTCGCCTGATTCCCCACCTGGGCCCGGAGGGGGCCGCCGCGCTCCACCGACGGATGACCGAGCATGTGGTGGCCCAGGTCACCGGGGCGGCCCAGCACCTGCCCTTGGCCGTGGAGGTACACTTTACCGGCGGCAGTCTGGCCCAGATGCAGAGCTGGCTGGGCGATGGGGTTACCTACTATCCCCAGGCTGGGAGCACCTTGGGCGATCGCCTGCTAGCGGCCTTTCGCCAAAACCTAGACCGGGGGCGGCCAGGGGCGATCGCCATTGGCAGCGACTGCCCTGCCCTCGGGGCCGAGCACCTAGCGGCGGCCCTAGCAGCCCTGCAACGGGTAGACCTGGTGATTGGCCCCGCCACCGACGGCGGCTACTACCTGATCGGGCTCAGCCGCCCAGAGCCGGCCCTCTTTGACGCCATTGCCTGGGGCACCGACCAGGTGCTTGCGCAAACCCTGGCGGCGGCCCAGGCCCAGGGGTTGACCGTTGAGCTGCTCACGCCCCTCACCGATGTCGATCGCCCCGCAGACCTGCCCCAGTGGGAGCGCATTGCCAGGGAGGCTTCCTAGGAGATTTCCTGGGGGGGCTGCACTGCCAGCCCTGGCCGCAGCAGCAACCCCCAGGTGGGGTTAAAGGGGTGCACAACCGACACCGGTTGCCCTTGGCTAACCAGCGATCGCCCCTCATTGGCCCACCGAAAAATTGACCCCTCCAGGTTGTACACCTGGGTATAGCCCGCCTGGCGCAGCTGGGCCACCAGCCTGGCCGAACGATAGCCCACTGAGCAGTAGGCCACAATTGGCTGGTGGGGGTCTAGGGCTAAGACCAGCGCGGCCTCCCGGTTGGGGGTGCGGTGAGCCCCAGGCAGGTGACTCACCGCAAACTCGTACTCACGCCGTACATCGAGCAGAATAGGTAAAGGCGCGTTCCCTTCGCTGAGCCAGTCCGCCAGGGCTGGGGTGGTGAGGGACGGCACCCCCGGAAACGCTCGCTGTACCCAGCCCATCACGGCCCACCAGGCCACGGCGCGCACCAGCCCCATGGGTGGGGATGGGGGCGGGGTTGGCAGCCTAGACATACGCACAGCGCCCAGGCGCGGGAGACGGTCAATGCTCAATTTTACTCCCTGGCATACCCTACTCCAGACCTACGTAGACGATCAGGGCCAGGTAGACTATGGCCGCTGGCAAGGGGAAGCGGCCCCCGCCCTCGATGATTGGCTGGACTCATTGCCCAACACCCTGGGCGACCTCGCCTCCGAAGAGGCTCTCGCCCTGTTGATTAACCTCTACAACGCCCTCACCATTCAGCAGGTGCTCAGACGCTACCCCATCGACTCCATTTTGCCTCGGCTATGGGGGCAGCCCAATTGGCTAGGGTTTTGGCGCTTTTTTAGCCGCCCGCTCTACGACCTCGACGGCAAACGCCTCAGCCTCAACGATCTTGAACATGGTCTCCTGCGGCCCCAGTTCAAAGAGCCCCGCATTCACTTTGCCCTGGTGTGCGCCTCGACCGGGTGCCCCAGCCTGCGCAACGAGGCCTATCTGCCCGATATCGTCGAAGCCCAGCTAGAAACCGATGCCCACCGCTTTATGCACAACCCGGCCAAGGTGCGCTACGACCCCCAGGCCGGGGTGCTCTACTGCAGCAAAATCCTGAAGTGGTACGGCGACGATTTTTTGCAGGTGGCCCCCTCCATACCCAACTACATTGGCACCTACCTCGCGGCTGACCCGCCCCTCTCGGCCCTGACCAAGGTTGAGTACCTGCCCTACGACTGGAGCCTGAACCAGCGCCCCACCTAGAACGTCGGTACAGAAACCCGGTTTCTTGGCCAGAATGCAAGTCCTATCGTTAGCGCAGCGACGAAGAAACCGGGTTTTTAGCCATACTGTACCGGTGCTCTAGCGCACATCTTCGTAAAACCGCTTCAGGGTGGTGGCAGGCACCCCCAGCCCCCACAACAATCCAATCATTAAATAAATGGCGTTGGCCTTGAGGACGCCCCAGGCGGCGACCCGGCGATCGGAGGACTGCACGACTCGATTGATCTGGCGAAGACTGCCCCGGCGGCACAGTTTGAGGCACAGGTCGGCTTCTTCCATGATTGGCAGGGCGGGGTCAAAGCCGCCGCAGGCCAAAAAGTCGGCCCGGCGGCAAAACATGACCTGGTCGCCAAACAACAGCCGCAGCCCGCGAAAAAAAAATAAGTGAGGCCGAAACAGCAGCGGTGCGTAGTAGGTTTTGACGGCGTTGTGCAGCGAAATCGCCCAGCGAATGGTGCGTGGCCCGGTCATCAGAGAAATAAACCCGCCCCCGGCCACGGTCGGGTTGTCTAGGGTGCTCTGCACGAGGAGGACGAGGTCGTCGGGCACCAGGGTGTCGGCGTGGAGAAAGCACAGCAGGTCGCCCTGGGCGGCGGCGGCTCCCAGGTTCATTTGAATCGAGCGGCCGGGGGCCGGAGCCTGGAGCACGGTGAGGGGTAGGCGATCGCGGTAGGATTGGGCGATCGCTACGGTGCGATCGGTGCTGCCCCCATCTACCAGCACAATCTCCTGGGGGGGAGGGCTGAGGCTCTGCAACAGGCTCAGGGTACGGCCCAGGCAGGTCGCCTCATTCCAGGTGGGGATGATGATTGAAACCGCCATGGCAAGCCCCTGAGAGAACTGGAACCGGTACGACACGGCCACCTTGTCGGGAGCATGGCCCCCGTCGCCCTAGACTAACCGCCGACCCTGCCCTCAGGATCGCCTACTCTGGCCACCATGAGACCAGAAACCTGAAAATAAAAATGGCCCATGCCTGGCATCGCATTGGCTATCGGTGTTATATTAGTTGACGCGATTATGGCGGGTGTAGCCAAGTGGTTAAGGCAGTGGATTGTGATTCCACCATTCGTGGGTTCGAGCCCCATCATCCGCCCTGTTTTCGAGAATTGTTCAAATAACCTGGCCACTGAGCTGGACAGAATTTGACCAGTAGAGTGGGAGGACTGCGAGAGTTGGTAGGGCTGGATGGGGTCAGTACCCATAGCTTCCGGCGTAGCTTTGCGACCACCCTCAGAAAGCAGGGCTATAGCCTGGCCAAGATTGCTCGAATCCTGGGCCACAGCTCGGCCAGTACGACGGCAAGATATATCGAGTAGCTAGGAATACCTCATGGCCCGATCCACCTTTCCGTTTCTGGGTCAAAGCCCAGTTCTTTGCAGTCGCGGTTGGGGTCGAGGGTGATGCCCTCGGGCAGGGTGGTGAGGCAGAGTTTCGCTAGGACGAGTTGGTCTTTAGTAAAGTCATAAGCCCCTTCGAGGTTGGCTTTTATAAGGTTAGCCCCTTGGAGGTTGGCGAACGCCAGGGTAGCCTCTTGGAGGTTGGCACC
>JAIXUR010000570.1 GCA_027483425.1 Cyanobacteriota bacterium
AAGTAGGTGAGCGGTAGCGTCTGGGCCTTTTCTAAAATCATCAGGTTGACCCGCTGCCCCAGCAGCACCCGCAGCAACGACTGGCACAGCCCCAGCCCCTGGCGAGCCCCCGCCAGCACCGCCACCAACACCGCCTCGATCGCCAGGTAGAGCAGCGCCGCTTGGCGATCGACCGCCAGCCCCGACTGGGCCGCCTGCACCACCGCATCGACAATCAGCTTGCCCACGTAGGCGATCGCCGCTGGCAACAGCCCTGCCACCAGGGTCAGCAGCCCCAGGACCACTGTTAGCCGCCAGTCGGTCTGCCACACCAACTCAATGGCTCGCTGCCCGTAGCGGTACATCGCCACCGACTGACCCAAATTTCGCCACGGCTGTTTTTTCTTAGCACCTGAAGCCGGAACCCGCTTGACCCTGTATTCACTCATTTTTCTACGATAGCGTTTGGTGGGTGAGCGGGTAGGGGCAGACCCGTGGGTCTACCCTGCATGGGATCACCCGGTTTGTGAAGAGTGGGCTTCTGTTCTTGAAAACGCAGTCGCTTGGTCAATATCGGTGCCGCCGGGCACATCAACGTCAGTAGCGGCTTCGGTCAGTGGCTCGAAGGTTATAGGTTTCTGCAACAACTACGTGGCTAAGCCATCATTGCCAAACATATCGTTAGAAGGCTCGACATCGGTAGGGAGCTTGCCGATACGATCGGCAAGCTATTCTCAGGCTGAGAGGTTGTTTGAAAAGCCAAAGAGCATCTCAGGTTATACCCATGGAGTAGGCTAATGTTCTCAGAACTCAGCGGTTTTGCGGTCTCTTAGCAGCAAACTATACCTGGGATAACCCTTTTCAAACAACCTCTGAGATGGGGCCGTCATCCCAGGGATCCGGAAACAATGACGTCAGGATTCCCATGGTAAATCACGGGTCATAGCAGCCCTGTTAGTTGCAGCAGCTGTGTTTACTAGCCGCAGGGGGCACGTCGTTGGAGGGGTTTTCGTCAAAGAAATTCATTGGCTTGAGCATAAAGCCAATGTAGGCCACGGGCATGACCGGCCAATCTTCAGCTCTGGGGACATGGCTGTGGGCAAAGGTATGCCACACCACCAGGTCGGTATTTTCCACCGAGCGATCGGCGAGGGTCCACTGGGGTAGACCCTCGCCACCAGCCGACTGGTTGGGGTAGTCGCCAGCGGGAAATTTCTCGTCGGGGCTGTAGGGGGTCACCCACAGGTGCTTGGTCATGTAGGTGGCCCGCTTGATGATGCTAGAGCTAGGGCGAGCCAGGGGCAGGGTATTTTCGCCGGGGATCAGCTTGTAGGCCGTGGGGTAGCCCATGGCGTTGGTTTCATTGGGGTTGACGATCTTCCAGGAGCGAGCCTTCATCGGGTCGACCAGGCGCTGGGCTTCGAGTTCGGTGCCCAACAGGGTCGATTTGGCGTAGAAGGCGTTGCCGTAGGGATTGAGCTCGTCGTCCTCGGGTTCGATATCTACCTCGTAAACGGAGTTGTGAAGGCCATCTACGCACATGTCAAGCCGCACGTTAAAGATGTGCTGGTGGGCTGGGGCATAGAGCTGGGGAGCCACCAGAGTGCCGTACTTGGGTACCTCACCGGGGGCCACGGCAGCGGTGCTGATCATGCCGGTGAGCTTGACCTCGTACTGAATATTGCCGTCTTGATAAAAGTACCAGTAGAAACCGTACTCGTAGTTGCCCACGGTGGATATGGAGGAAATCACCAGGCGACGGGAGCGACGCACTTCCGTCGCTTCGGTGCGCCAGTCCATGTGTTTCCAGAGAATGCCGAAGTCCTCTTCGTGGAGGCAGACGGCGTTTTCGATCTGGGCGACCTCACCCCGTGAGTTGGTCATGAAGGCGTCGAAGTAGTGGATTGAGCCCAGGCAGTCGCAGCCCAGGGTGAGGGAGTTGGCCAAGGTGCCAATGCCGTATTCACCCACGTCGAAGGCGTTTTTGCGGTAGTGGTGGGGCAGGGGGTCGCCGTAGGGCACGGTCATTTCGGCCAGGGAGGCGCGGTAGAGAATGGGCCGTTCTTCCCCCTGGTCATTGTAGGTAACGGTATGGATGACCAGCCCTTCGCGGGGGGTAAAGCCGACCCGCAGCTTCCACTTTTGCCAACAAACTTCGTGGCCCTTGACCGTGAAGCTGGGGCCATCGGGCTGCAGAATTTCTAGGGGCTTGAGGTCCTGGCGGTAGTTTTTGACGTATTCCGGAGTGTAGTTGGCGGATTGGGGCGGCAGGGGTACCACGCCATGGTCTTCGACCCGGACGACTTCCATTTTGTTCAGATCGACTACCGGAATCACCCCTTCGATGGGGCGGGCGTAGCCGTTGTCGGTGGGGTTGGCCCGCACCCAGCAGAGGGCACGGGAAAGACGCACCCCTGCTTCGTCGGCCAGGCCGTAGTGGCCCGCCGACCAGGGATCGACCATGACCAGGCTGGGGTCGGTAATGCCGCGCTTGGCAATGGCGTCTAGAAACGCCGGGCAGGCCTTGACCGCCGCCTCGCACTCACTAAATTCATCCAGCATGATCGGCGGCTGTACATCGGGAATATGTTTCCAGGCGGTGACCTTGCCCTGGGTGAGGGAAACCACGGCTTCGTAGGTTTGGGCCGTGGCGTTGTCGAGGATGATGGCGAAGGCCTCACGCACGATCGCATCTCCTGCCCGAAAGCCGAGGACGATTTCCTTGGCGGGTTCGTTGAGGGTGACGGTGGCAAAGCGGGTCGTGGCCCCAAGGGATTTTTCCTGGCGCAGAATCGCGACGGCGGCGGCAATTTCCTCGGGGGTGAGGGGCTCTAGGGGATGGGCGATCGCAGTGATGGTCGGGCGTTCTTGGGCAAGGGTCATGGGATGGGGCTCCTGGGAGGTAGTTGGGTGGGTAGGGTGGGCTATGGCCACCTGATCGCAGCGTCTCCATGGACGTAGGGATTCTGGGCTCAGGGTGAGTGGCGGCATTCCCCACCCTTATCCCTTGACCTTGTCCCTTTATAGGTGTGGGACACCGACGGGAACGGGGGCAGGGGCTTCGGCTGCGGCCAAATCAGCCAGCAGCGACTCGGCCAGCTGGCGTTTTTCGTCGGGGTCGAGCTTTTTGAGCTCATTGTGTAGCACCCGTTCATTGACCGACTGGTTCCAGTAGTCAAGGGAGTCGAAGCCCAGCAGGGCCGACTTGCCAACAAACTGGCGCAGCACCTCGTTGGTTGGCCCCATCACCCAGCCGGCTTTGCCGTCGCGCAGGTAGCGCTCGATTTCCATGTCTTTTTTAAAGCCGGAGCCGCCGCAGGCGTGGAGCATTTTGTCGCAGACCTGGGCCACATTCTTGGCCGCCTCGAATTTGATTTGCCAGTACCAGTGCAGGTGGGCCGAGCGGGGCAGGGCGCTGGTGTCGGCGTGGATGGCCCAGTCGCAGCCGTTGGTGAGCTGATCCATCAGCTGCCCCATGGAGAAGGTGAACATACGACAGGCGCTCGTGTCCATAATCGCCTCGCCAAAGTAGTCCTGAATGGTGGGGTAGTCGGCGACTCGCAGGCCCACATCCACGTGCTTTTTGCGGGTGACGTGCTGCTTGGCGATGTCGATCGCCCCCAGGGCAATGCCATTCCAGCAGGCGGAGGAGCAGAGTAAAAAGAAGGGGTCAACAATTTCGTCGTTGGAGGCGGTGCCGTCGCCCTCGGGGCCAACCATGCGATCGCGGGGCACCGTCACCCCATCCACCAGCAGCGTGCCCGACTGGTTGCCGCGCAGGCCCAGGGCATCCCACTTGTGGGGTTCGGCCTGCACCTCGTCGGCATAGATCAGAAAGCAGGACAGATCGGAAAAATCTCCGTCGAAGCGGGGGCTGGTGGTCTGCACAATGTACCAATCGGCAAAGCCCGCCGAGGTTGTCCACGACGCCCGCTTAGACACCTGCCAGCCGTCGGGGGTCGCCTGGGCCTTGGAAGACACCGGATACCAAAAGTGTGACCCCGTCTCTGGGTCAGAGTAGGACAGGGTGCCGATCAGCACCTCGCTGTCGAGCCGCTTCAGCAAGCCCTGCAGTTCTGGGCTGTCGTGGGCGCGAAACAGGGCCGCCGCCACCGCCCCCAGGTGCATGGTGTAGCACATGGCCGTGCTAGGGCAGCCGTAGCGGGCGATCGTTTCGACCACCATGGCGGCGCAGCCATGGTCTTGGCCCAGCCCGCCCCATTCCTTGGGAACGAACAGACTCAGCAACCCCAAGGAGGCCAGGGCCTCGAAGTTTTTGCGGGGGTAGATCAAGTTGCGGTCGGAGGCGATCGCATTGGGCCGCAGCACCGCCGCACACAGCTCGATCAGCCGGGCCTGGAGCGCCTGCTGCTCGGGCGTCAGCAGCCACTGGGGGTCGAAGTCTTCGGTGAGGCCCGTAAAGGGGAGGCCGTTCCAGGTTTTGGTGGACATAGGGGTGGATGGGTAGAGGGTGGATGGGTAGGGGCAGACCTCTGTGTCTGCCCTAGGGTATGGATGCGTGGAGGCGCTGGGGAAGACGCGGCTAGGTAGGGTGGGTGAGGCCATAGATACCTGTGGGATAGGCGATCGCTGGGGCCTTGGCCGTAACCCACCGCTCGGGGAATGGCGCCATCAATCCAAAATCGCCAATCCAAAATCCAAAATTCCTAGGCGATCGCCATCGCCGTCGCCAGGGGATCTTCGCAGTACTCCGCCAGGTGGGGGCTACGGTAGCCATCCTCTCGCCAGAGGATCGGAAAAAAGCTCTCGTCCATTTCCGTATCGCCGATCCGCTTGTAGCGGCCATAGATGTAGCCCTGGGGATTGGTGGGGTGAAAGCGGGCGGCGGCGGGCAGGGTGTGCAACCCAATGCTGTGAAACATGCCCTCGGTGCGGGTGGTGGGGCCCAGGCCGTGCCAGGTGCGCCCGTGGTGAAAGGAGCAGCCGCCCGCAGGTACATCCACCACCACCAGTTCAGGTTCGCTGACCCCGGCGTTTTCCGCCGCCTGCAGCATGGCCCAGCGATAGTCTTTGGTGGGGGCATGGAACTCGCCCGCCACGCTGGAAATGGGCCATCGGTGAGACCCCTTGGCGTAGACCAGGGTGCCATCGGCGGCGGTGGCCTGATCCAGGGCGACCCAGCAGGTCATCATCTCGGCGGGTTCTAAAAAGTCGATGTAGACACCGTCCTGGTGCATGGCGATCGCCTGGGCACCGGGGGGCTTCATCCACAGGCTATCTTGGCCAATGCGAGCCCCCTCCCACCCCGCCAGCTCAGCGCTAAGGCGACCAATCTCAGCGGACAGGACGAGGCTGGCCACGGTGCGATCGCTCTTCCAGCCGTTGCAGATTTCCCGCGTGATGTCGGGCAGGCTCATGCGGGGTCGCCAGTGCCACTCGTCGGGATAAATGCCCGTCTCAAACTCGCCGTGGAACATGGGCTCCAGGCGGCTGGCCAGCTGCTGAGCATAGTCCAGGGGCAAAAAATTCTCCAGAATCAAAAAACCATCGGTTTGAAACTGCTGAATCTGTGCCGGGGAAAGTTGAATCGGTTGATAGTCCATGGCAAGCAGAGTCTCTGGGGGCAGGAAACACAGCGGGTTGGGGCAGTCTGGGCGATAGGGCTGGGCGATAGGGAGATGCCTCGATCAAACCGTCACTGGTAAGCGGTGCCCTAGGGCGATCGCTGGAACAGGACGGTTCTAGATGAAATGGGATCAGCCAACCCTGAACCCAACTTAGGTAATTTCTCGAAAAGAGCTTCCCCAATGGTGGGCTGGGCCCACCCTACAGCGGCTACAGTCGCTGCATTAAAGCTGGTAGCTTCTTTCCTAGAAATCTCCTTAGTTGACAAATCTGGCCGCGCCCTATGTACTTGTCATAATAAGTTCTCCCCCCAAAGATTATGTGTCCCCCGTTACCCGCCACCGAATCTCTGACCCGCCTCACCGTTGAGCCGGGTATTTTGCACATTGCCGCCAGCGACTTCGACGCCCGCCCCATGAGTTTTCTCACCGCCGAGGGGCAGCGCACCGGCTACGAACCAGAGCTGGCCCGCGCGGTGTGCCAGCACCTGGGCCTCACCCCCCGGTGGCACAACCTGCCCATGGCCGAGTTCTACACCTGCTTAGCCACCGGTCATTACGATGTGGTGTGGTTTAACCAGGCGATTACCCTGGAACGCCAACAGGTGGTGACTTTCACCCAGCCCTATGGCCTGTTTGACGAAGCTATCTTGGTGAAAACCGGCAGCGGTATCGCCACCGTTGCCGACCTGGCGGGCAAGCGGGTAGGTGGTCTGGCCGACAGCACCAACATTGCCCTGGTGGACGGGTTTCCGGGGGCTACCGCCGTACCCTACCCCGGTAGTGATCAGGTGCTGCCCGAAATGTTAGCCGCCCTCCGCGCCGGGGAGATTGACGCGCTGATCGACGATGAACTGGTGCTGGTGGTCGCCGCTGAAGAGGATGCGTCGTTGGAAATCGCCTTGAACCTGCCGACGCGGGTGCCCTTTGCGATCGCCACCTCCCCCGCCAACCCCACCCTGCATGCGGCCCTGGACGCCGCGATCGCCGCCACCCTAGCCGATGGCACCCTAGCCCAACTTTGGGCCACTTGGATTCCCTGGAAACCGTTTCCGTTTGTGTAGGGGGTCAGCGTGGCAGGCTTGACTGCCGCCGTTAGAGCCGGTCAGTAGGAGTCAGAGGAAGATGGATGGTTGAGCCATCAGGGGAGCTTTAGATGCTCCACAATCGTTTGCACAATCACCTCGGGGGGTGGGTCTACTTCAACCACCAGGCTGTCGGTGGGGGCTTCTAGGGCTTCAAACTGACTGGCCAGCAGCGAGGCCGCCATAAAGTGCCCTTGGCGCAAGTTGAGCCGCTGCTGGATCAGCTCGTAGGAGCCGGTTAGCAGCACAAACCTGACGCGATCGCTGCCGTTGCTCAGCTGCTGGCGGTAGGCAGCCTTGAGGGCCGAGCAGGCTACCACCGCCCCTTGGTTCTTGACCAACAAGGTTTGAAGAAATTTTTGTAAAGCTTCTATCCAGGGGGCGCGATCGCGCTCTGTTAGCGGTTCACCCCGCCGCATTTTGGCTATATTAGCGGGCGAATGAAAATCGTCGCCGTCAAAGAAAGAAATGCCCAGTTGCTGGGCCAGTTGCTGACCGATGGTGGTCTTACCCACCCCCGAGACACCCATCAAGATAATGACCGGGCTGGGTATAGCCTTGGGTTGATAGGGCACTGTACTTGAATTGGCTTAAGAAGTTCGGAATGGTTTAGCCAAGGCTGCCGATGGGGCGGCCCTGGTAATGTTATCCCATGGATTTGACGGTATGACTATCTCCTTTGGGCGTCACCTGTGCGGCAGCGAGGCGATCGCGACCCAGCGCGAATGGCTGATTACCAACGGCATTGGCGGCTACGGCTGCGGCACCGTAGCCGGCGTGCTCACCCGCCACTACCACGGCTTGCTGGTGGCCGCCCTCAAACCGCCGCTGGAGCGCACCCTGCTGGTCACCAAGGTCGATGAAACCGCCACCTACCTGGATCACAGCTACGACCTGTACTGCGATCGCTGGACCGATGGCCCCCTACACCCCCAGGGCTACCTGCACCTAGAATCCTTCCGGCTGGAGGGAACGATCCCGATTTGGGTGTATGCGATCGCCGATGCCCGCCTCGAAAAGCGGGTGTGGATGGAGCCCGGAGCCAACACCACCTACCTGCGCTACACCGTCAGCCGGGCCAGTGCTCCGCTGGAGCTCAGCCTCAAGGTGCTGGTCAACCACCGCAACCACCACCACAGCACCCAGGGCGAAGGCTGGCAAATGGCGATCGCAGACTGCCCCCAGGGCCTAGAAATTCAGGCCAAAGACGATGTTCAGCCCTTCTATTTGCTCAGCGAAACCGGCCCAGCCCAGCCCGCCCACACCTGGTATAACGGCTATGCCCTCGCCGTAGAAGCCTACCGGGGCATCCATCCCTACGACGACCACTTGCATGCGGCCACCTTCACCCCCACCCTGAGCCAGGGGCAGTCGTTTACCCTGGTGGCCACCACCGACGCCGACGCCGACCGATCGGGACAGAGTGCTCTGCTGCGCCGTCTCGCCTACGAACAGCATCTGATCGCCCAGGGGCAGGCGGTTCAGCCCGACCTGCCGACCCCCGATTGGGTCAATCAGCTGATCCTGGCCGCAGACCAGTTCGTGGTCAAGCGCCCTTTGGTACCGGCTGGAATCGCTGGCGCTGGGATGACTGACGCGGGCCTTGGGGTAGCTGGCCTCGAGCCGACTGGATCCGCCGATGCTGACGTCACCGACGCAGAGACCAGCCATGCTCCCAACGGCAAAACTATCATCGCCGGCTATCCCTGGTTTGGTGACTGGGGCCGCGACACCATGATCGCCCTGCCGGGGCTCACCCTGGCCACGGGGCGACCGGCCCTGGCCCGGCTGATATTACAGACCTTTG
>JAIXUR010000086.1 GCA_027483425.1 Cyanobacteriota bacterium
GGGCAGGCGGTTCAGCCTGACCTGCCGCCCCCCGATTGGGTCAATCAGCTGATCCTGGCCGCAGACCAGTTCGTGGTCAAGCGCCCCCTGGTACCGGCTGGAATCGCTGGCGCTGGGATGAATGACGCGGGCCTTGGGGTAGCTGGCCTCGAGCCGGCTGGAGCCGCCGATGCTGAGGTCACCGACGCAGAGACCAGCCATGCTCCCAACGGCAAAACTATCATCGCCGGCTACCCCTGGTTTGGTGACTGGGGCCGTGACACCATGATCGCCCTGCCGGGGCTCACCCTGGCCACGGGGCGACCGGCCCTGGCCCGGCTGATATTACAGACCTTTGCCCGCTACATCGACCAGGGTATGTTGCCCAACACTTTTCCTGAAGATGGGCAAGCCCCCCACTACAACACCGTAGACGCTACCCTCTGGTACTTCGAAGCGCTGCGCGCCTACCACCGAGCCACCGCCGATACCCCCCTGATCGAAGACCTGTTTCCCCAGCTCCAGGCGATCGTGACCTGGCATTGCAAAGGCACCCGCCACGGCATTCAGGTCGACCCCACGGATGGCTTGCTCGACGCCGGAGAAGCGGGCGTGCAGCTCACCTGGATGGATGCCAAAGTGGGCGACTGGGTCGTCACCCCCCGCATGGGCAAACCCATTGAAGTCAACGCCCTCTGGTACAACGCCCTGCTCGTGATGGGCCAATTTGCCCGCCTGCTGGGGCAGTCTGATCGCCCCTACCAAGAGCTAGCGACCCACACTCACCAAGGCTTTCAGCGCTTCTGGAATGACGATTTGGGCTACTGCTACGATCTGCTGGATGGCCCCACCGGCTCCGACAATACCCTCCGCCCCAACCAGATCTTTGCCGTGGCCCTGCCCGCCTCCACCCTGGGCGAACCCTGCCTGACCGCAGCCCAACAGCGGGCGGTGGTGGATGTGGTAGCCCAGCGCCTGCTGACCTCCCATGGCCTGCGATCGCTCGACCCCGCCCACCCCAACTACCAGGGCCACTACGGCGGCACCCCGATTCAACGCGACGGAGCCTACCACCAGGGTACTGTGTGGAGCTGGCTGATCGGCCCCTTTGTACAGGCCCACTGGCGCGTCTACCAAGACGCTGACCTGGCCCACAGCTTTCTCGATCCCCTGATTCAGCACCTCCAGGGTGGCTGCCTGGGCACCCTCAGCGAAATTTTTGATGGCGATGCCCCCATGGAGCCTCGGGGAGCCTTTGCCCAGGCCTGGTCGGTGGCGGAGGTGCTGCGGGTCAGCACTCTGCTGAGGCCGTTGATGAAGGAGTAGGGGAACGCGCTAGAGGGGCGCGCTATCGCGAACGCGCTAGAGGGGCGCGCTATCGCGAACGCCCTAGAGGGGCGCGCTGTCGCGAACGCATTTCCCGCCCAGTGCGTCCACCACGATGCAGGTGTTGGTCACCAGCATGGCCTGCATGGTCTCAGCATCGGTGCCGGGGCCACCGGGGCCTTCCACCCACAGGGGTTGGGCCGCCACCGCTACCCCCGCATCCTTCGCCACGGCTTCAATCAGCTGGGGGTTGGTGGTGGTTTCGGCAAAAATGGCGGGCACCTGGGTTGCTTTCACCTGATCGACCAGGGCGGTGAGGGTGCCTGGGGTCGGCTTCTCCTCGGTGCTGAGGCCGCTGAGGGCTCCCGCCACCTCAAACCCGTAGGCGTCAGCAAAGTAGCCAAAGGCATCGTGGGTGGTCACCAACCGCCGCTGGGCCGGGGGCACCGTCGCCACCTGGGTTTGAATCCAACCATCGATCTGGTCGAACTGGGTTACCAGGCGAGCGGCGTTCTCAGCGTAGCGATCGGCCTGGTCGGGGTTAACCTGGGCCAGGCTCTCGGCAATCACCTGGGCGATCGCGCCGTTGTTGGCCGCACTGTGCCAGATGTGTGGGTCAGGCACCAGGTTAGCCTCAGCGGTGGCACCTGGTTCGCCCCCAGGCTCACCTTCGTGGGCGTGCTCATCCCCATGGGCATGCTCCTCCTCGTGGGCGTGCTCACCCTCGTGGGTAGCTTCCGCACCGTGGTCGTGGTGGTGGGCGGCCCCCATCAGCGGTTCAGGCACCGCCTTTTCGTAGACCGCCACCCGTACAGCTCCGGTCGAGCTGTCCTCGATCATGCCAATCAGACTCGGCACCAGACCATAGCCGTCGTAGAGAATCAGGTCGGCCTGCTCAATGGCCTGGCGATCGGAGGGTTGAACCTGGTAGGTGTGGGGGTCGGTACCGGGGTTGAGCAGGCAAGTGAGGGCTACGGTGGTCTCGGCAATTTGCTGGGTCAGATCGCAAATCACCCCCGTGGTGGCCACGACCCCAGGGCGGTCGGCCTGGCCCCCGGCGGCGGCACTGTCGGGGGCTGTCACGGCACCGTCATCGCCACTGCAACTGACTAACCCCAGCGCCAGCACCAGCCCTGCCCCCCAGCGCCTAACCTGGCGACCTGCCGACGGAACTCCTGGATGTAAAACCATGACCCGTTCTCCCAGAAATGGATAACTGAACTACTATGATAGTGATAATGGTTATCATTTCACGGATGTCATGCTAGAGGTTAAAAACCTGTCTGTCAACTACCGGGGAGTCGCCGCTCTGGAGGATATTTCACTGTTCGCCGGGGCCGGGGAGCTGGTGGGCTTGATTGGGCCCAATGGAGCGGGTAAAAGCACCCTGATCCAGGCCATGCTGGGGCTAGTGCCGAGTCGGGGACAGGTGCTATTTCAGGGCACCCCGCTGCGGGGACGGCGGCGACTGGTGGCCTACGTACCCCAGCGATCGCGCATCGACTGGGACTACCCCATTACCGCTGGGCAGGTGGCGATGATGGCCCAAGCCTCCCTGGCCGGGTGGTTTCGGTCGCCCAGCCCCCAGGCCAAACAGCGGGTCACCGTCGCCCTCGAGCGGGTGGATATGCTGCATCTGTGCGATCGCCCCATTGGTCAACTCTCCGGTGGGCAGCAGCAGCGCGTCTTTTTGGCCCGTGCCCTCGCCCAAGGGGCCGATCTGTTGCTGCTCGACGAACCCTTCACCGGCATCGACAAAAAAACCGAAGCCCTGATGCTGGCCATCTTTGCGGAACTGCGGGCGGAGGGCAAAACCCTGATGGTGTGCAGCCACGAGTGGGGAGATGCCCTGCACCGCTACGACCGCCTACTGCTGCTCAACCGCCGCCTGCTCGCCGACGATACCCCCGAGGCCGTGATGACCTTCGACAATATTCAGCGGGCCTACGGTCAGGGACCCCAGACCACGGCCAAACTGACTCCCTACGCTGACTTTTTTTGCTAGGGACAATTCTGGCTACAAAAATACCCAAGAATTGTGCTTCTTCCCAAGGGCGCAGGGCGCAGCGCCCCTACGGGGGGTATCTTCTTTCCCAGAAATCTCCTCAAGAATTGTGCTTCTTCCCAAGGGCGCAGGCCCTGCGCCCCTACGGGGGGTATCTTCTTTCCCAGAAATCTCCTCAAGAATTGTGCTTCTTCCCAA
>JAIXUR010000102.1 GCA_027483425.1 Cyanobacteriota bacterium
ACGGGGGAGATGGGCATGGGGGTAGGTGGGTAGGTGGATGGGTGGATGGTCGGGTGGGGTAGGGGCAGACCTCTGTGTCTGCCCTGCATCGGGTAGGTGGGGTAGAGACAGACCCGATGTGTCTGCCCTGCATCGAATAGGTGGGGTGGGGCTGAACCCACGTCACAGGAGCGTGTTTGCCCACGGGGCGACCCCCATGTCGGTCTATGGATAGGAAAACCTTGACTTTCGAGCTCAATCGGAACAGTTTTGGGATTCCCCGACCAGAACAGTTGCAAAAAATCAAACTGTTACCAATGCAATTTACATCAACTGCCTCTGTTGCGCTAGGGATAGATTGACGAGAATTCAACTATGCCAAATTGATTCGTGTCCCGTTGGCTACTCGCCGTATCTAGAGGACAATTCCATGAAACCCAATAGTTTGTACGCCCAGCTAGAGCTCATTACAGAGCCGATCGACTGTCAAAGTACAGTGTCACGCGATCGCGCCCCCTCGACCGATTATTCCCTAGGTCGGGCTTGGGCCAGGGCAAAGGCGCATCTGCGTCCGCTGGGTAGCGCGTTGCTCAATTACTTCTGCGGGTCTAGGGATCTGCGCGTAACGGTAAGGCGCGATCGCCAGGGCCATCACCAGTTTGTCGCCTACGACCCGGTCAGCCAGCAGCGCCATAGCTTTAGCTCTGAGCACGAGCTGCGGGTTTGGGTCGATCAGCGCTATTACCTATAGGTGCTATGCCGAATCCGACTCCCAAAGCTTGGCTTTGAAACCGATATCCGGCGGGGGCATTGCCCGGCAAGGTCTCTGCCGATCGGGGAGCTACAGACAGGATTTGGTCTGAGGAGCTAGGGGCGATCGCTTTTAGGCTGTCTAACCTTAGCGGGCAGTGGCCAGCGTAAAGTGAGCCGTTTTGTCGGGGCTCCATAGTTCTGTAAAGTTTGCTTCATCTGTAGGGCTTTGCCCGGCCCCAACGGTTGGCGTTAGTAGGCTAGACAGAAGGGAACTGTTGCAGTTCTGAACTTCATTGCTGGGCAGATTGACACCATGCTAGAGCTATTCAAAGGTTTTTTGCGCACCTATTGGACAAAATTCACCTGGTCACTCTTTGACTGGCTGTCTAGCGCTCGTTTAGTAACGCTGGCACTGATTGTCTTTACCCTGGTCATGTTTTTGGCCAGTCAGCCCAGGTATCGACGGCGTATGGTGACCGTTGGTCTGGTCTTGTTGGCGACCTACTGGTTGATCATCTCGCCGCTGTTTTCAATTCCAGCTACCCAACTTTTGATGTCGCAGGTGCCCAAAGATACCGGTGAAACAGCGGATGCCGTTGTCGTGCTGGCGCGTGAATCGATGATTCAGGGCCATCGCTATGAGACAGCCGTAGCCATGGTAGACAGCGGTCGGGCACCCGAGATGCTGATCATGGGCCGCACCCAGGGGAAGAAAGTGTTTCATCAGCTCGAGCAGCGCAACCTTTCCCCTGAGCTGATGCTCAACGCGGTTTGTGTCAAAACAACCCTAAACGAAGCGCATTCTGCCGGGGCCATCTTGGGCTCGCGCGGGGCCAACAAAATTATTCTGATTACCGACCCACCCCACATGCTGCGGGCATGGCTCCTGTTTAAGAGTCTGGGGTTCACGGTTATTCCTCACCCAGAGCCCATACCAGACTGGGTTCCCCACCATGAGCGATCGTTCTTGGCTATTCGAGAGTACCTGGGGCTGATCAGCTATGCGGCCCTCGGGCGGTTTAACCAACGCCCTGCGAGCGCTTTGCCGCAGTTTGCCCAAGAGATGCTGAGTCAATACCCGCTCAACGACTGCTTTATGACGGCCGATCAAATTCGTCAGTCGCTCTCGATCAGCTAAGGACAATTCTGGCAACAAAAATACCGAAAAATTTTGCTTCCTCCCAAGGGCACAGACCCTGCGCCCCTACCTGGGGGTATCTTCTTTTCCAGAAATCTCCTAAGTTATGGCCATCGCCAGTTGGGTGAGGACAAGCTGAGACAACAGTCCTGGAGTGGCGATGGCGAGCCAGATAGCGTCTCAGGGTTGGCGATGTCGGCCTCCTATGCCCTAAGCTATCTGGCCAGCGCTATCTTTAGTCCAAAGGTTCTGGTTTATGACAATTCCCTTAACTCAGGTTGATGCCTTTACCGACGTGGCCTACGGCGGCAACCCAGCGGCGGTGTGCGCCCTGCCCGCCGCCCGCCCCGATGCCTGGATGCAGCAGGTTGCCCAGGAAATGAACCTGTCAGAAACGGCCTTTTTCTACCCCGAGGCTGACGGCTACCGGCTGCGCTGGTTTACCCCCACGGTGGAGGTCGACCTGTGCGGTCACGCCACCCTGGCCACCTGCCACGTGCTGTGGAGCGAAGGCCATCTCACGTCCGATCAGCCGGCCACCTTCTACACCCGCAGCGGCGTCCTCACCGCCTGCTGCCTGGGAGATTGGATCGAGCTGAATTTTCCGGCCAATTTATCCCAGGCGATCGCTCTCCCCGACGGACTGGCCGCCGCCCTAGGCGCAACGCCAACCGCCGTCAGCCAAAACTCCCTCGGCTATCTGGTCGAGCTGGAGTCGGCGGGGGTAGTGCGCGATTTAAAGCCGGATTTCGCTGCCCTCAAGCCGTTCCCCGTCCACGGCATTACGGTCACGAGCCGGGGCGAAGCACCCTACGATTTTGTCTCTCGCTTTTTTGCGCCCAACCTTGGCATC
>JAIXUR010000068.1 GCA_027483425.1 Cyanobacteriota bacterium
CCTACGATAACCAATCTCGGCTCGTCTGCGGTGCGAGCAGGCACCTCAACGCGTTTATCATCTTGCCAGAGAGCCTGAGCTGCAGCAAAGTCCACACCATGTTGGATCGGCTCTTGTTCTGATCAAACTCAAATTCCATCGCCTATGGCTCGGTAGACTGGTCATCCTCGACAATACTGCCCAGATAAAGTTGCACAAACTCCTTGGCTGCTAAGGGGTTCAGCGTTTTGAGCACCTGGGTAATCTCAACAATCGTCTCTGAAGACGGCTCTCGCTGGTCATGTACCCACTTGAACACCGCAGAACGATCAATCCCCAAGGCAACCGCCAGCTTGTTTTGGCTAATGCCGTAGGCCTCTAAAACTTGCTTCAATGCTTGATTTGCCCTTCCCATACCCCTGATCGTCTCAAAGGATGGTGAGGGGGTAAATGTTGTCTACCTGAACAACATCCGCTATAGTCGGTTTCGTGGTCGCATTAGACAACATTGAGGACTCTCCCATGTCTGAAGAATTCATCCCCAACGCCGAAATCTACACCGCCCCACCCTCCGCCAAGCCCCCTGGCGCTGAGCCGGTCGAAACGCGCGAGCCCATCCTGATCACCATTATCGGCTCCGCCATCGGCCTCGACCTGGTGATCAAAATCCTCCATCGCCTCGGCTTTGCGGAAGCCCGAGCCTGGAGCAAACCCCAGGTAGACCCCAACACTGGTAGACCCATGCGCGTACTCACCAAATGGCTGCGGTACTGATTCAGAGCAGTGGCTGTTTCTACCCAGGCAGCAGGCGCATGCGCACTCGATCTACCTCGACGACGCTAAAGTGCCCCGCCCAATCAGAACGCGAGGCGATCGCCTGGGCAACCACCCTGGCCACTTGCTGAGCAGATGTCATTCTGAAGCGAAACAAGACAATGCCGATAGTTGCCGGAAGGCCAGAGCGAAAGGCCAATTCACCAAAATCTGTGTCAAAGGTTAGCAGAATGCGTTCCTCGGCCTGAGCCAAAGCCAAAACGTGGGGGTCAGAACTGCCAGGGGCGTCTGCACGAATCCAGCGGATATCATGTCCTTGAAGTCGGAGCGCTTCAACCGCATCCCCAGGGAAATTTTCATTAGCCAAAAACCGCACAGCTAGACCGCCAGAGGGTAAACGCGCTCCGCTTTGAGAAGTTTGCTGGCATAGCGAAGACAGGCCTGGATATCTTCACTCGTAATACCAGGATAGTTACGTAAAACCTCTGATTCAGGCCACCCCTCGGCTAGAAGGTCAATGATGAACTCAACGGCCAAGCGAGTACCTCGGATAGTAGGCTTGCCAACCAAGATATTAGGATCAATAACAATGCGCTCTTGCCAGTTCATAGAATCTTAGATAGGAAACAACTCACCCATTTCTAGCCTAATTTTAGCTTGGCGTCCTGAACCTAAGAGCCGATCGCATCTCCTAGCCGCTCAGCAATCCACCAGATTAGGAAATCAATATCTATATACTGAAGCCCTATGCCCTACGTTGACGCCGAGGGGGGCTTGGGCCACCCAAGCGGTGGCTGACCCACAATATCCATCCGGAACTGCCTGACTCGTTTGGGTATATTGGATACAAGTAGCAACATCCATTACCGGTTCTGGCGAGACCCTATGGCACGCAAACAGACGGCTCCCCAGGCCCTTCACCTTCGCCCCATTCGTCGGCAACAGCTTCAAACGAGCTTGGCCATGGCGGCTATGCTGGCCACCCTGGTATCCGCATGCGGCGGGAATCAGTCGTCCAGCCAGACTGCCGACGACCAGATTCCGGCTGTTTTTTACGAAACGACCGAGCAGTGCGAAGCCGACGTGGCCAAGCAGCAGCAAGAATATGCGGTCTTGCTCAAGGCGCAGCAGCAGGGCCAGTTGACCGAGCCCCCCACGGCCCCGATCATGAAGGTAGAAGACTGCGAACCGCAAATGCTGGCCGCTAGGCAAGAGCACGATCGCACCGCCCCCGTCTACTCCACCCTGGAAGACTGCCAGGCTGACGGGGTGCAGTGTGAACCCACTCCAGCCAATGAACAAACGGCGGGCTACCGTCCTGCCTATGGCGGCACCTTTCTCTACCCCTACGGCATCCCTAGCTTTGTCTTCCTTAATTTTGGCGGCGCAAACCGGAGCGTTTATCAGCCCTACACCGTTTTTCGAGGTGATACACCGGGCGAAGTGGTTACCCCCTACGGGCAAACCGTTACCAAGACCCAACCGGGGCAGGTGACGGTGCCCCGATCCACCAGCCAGGTGGCCCCACCCCGTCCCACCGGCACCGCCGCCCGAGGCACCATTACAGGGCGCAGTAGCCAGGGCTTTGGGTCAACCTACAAAGGCACCGGCAGCGGTGGAAAATAGGCACCTATGAGACCCTTCAAAGTAGCTCGTCGTCGCAACTGGCAGCGCCACATCCAAGAAAACGCCTACCAGACCGATGTCTTGAGCGATCCCCAGCAAAAATATTGGATTGAAGCGCTGCCCCAGCCGTTTGCGATTCAGTTCGACACCCAGGAAGAAACGGCGATCGCAGCGGCTACCGAGCAGCTCTGGCAGATGTGTGTGGAGTTTCTGGACTGGTTTTTCACCGATCATCACCCTGGGGATGTCGATCAGCGCCTGGCTCAGCTCAAAATTCGCCCGGAGTATTGGCCAGCGATTAAAGCGAGCTGGGATCGCACCGACCCGGTCGAAGACCTATCCCTATGCACCCGATTTGATCTGGTGGTGACGGAAGACGGCCAAATTAAATTGATCGAAATCAACGGTGAGACACCCCTGCTCGGGGCCGAAACCATTTATCAGTGGAACTGGTTGGTTGACTACCAGCGCAATTATCAGTCGGGTCAATTTCCCCTGCCCAGGGACGCCAGCCAGTTCAACGAATTTTGGGACAGGCTGGCCGGTCAATGGCGGCGCATTGCTGAGGCCTATGACCTGAAGCAAACCGGTATTTCCTTCCTGGTGGATGAAAATCTGGAGGAGGATCTGGAGATGGCGATGCAGCTGATCCAAATTCTCCAAGATGAGGTCGATAGCGACATCTACACCCAGATTGTCTACCTGCGCGGGCTCAAAGATGAGCAGGGTAATGAGATCCAGCGGGGGCTAGGCCTCGATGAGGAGGGCTACTTTGTCGATCACGTCAACGATCGCATTCCGGTACTTTGGAAAATATATGACTGGTCCGATCTTCAGAACGACATGGCCAATACCGGGTCTACCCAAACCCTGGCCCGTCGCCTAGAGGTGGGCGATGGCAAAATTCTCGAACCCCTGTGGAAGCAGGTGCTCTCCAACAAGGGGGCGATGGCAATGATGTGGGAGCAGTTCAAAACCTCTGACTACCGGCCCTATTTATTAGAAACCTACTTTGATCAGGACACCTCCCCCGATGCCACAAAACTGATCCTGGGCATGCACATTAAAAAGCCCATGCTCGGGCTAGAAGGGGTTGGCACTTCCATTGAAACCGGCGTGGGTGAGCTCGAAAAACGCGACACCTTTGGCTATGGCTCAGAAGGGTTTATCATTCAGGACTACATTGAACTACCTGAAGCCTTTAATTATTACTATATGGTCGGCAGCTGGGTCATTGACGGTGAGGCAGCTGGCATCATTATCCGAGGCGATACCTCGCGAATCACCGGACGCCACTGCCTGATCATTCCCCATATTGTCTCTGATGATGGCCTCTTTATCGCCGGTATGGGTTAATGGTGGGCAATCCTAAATTAAGGCAAAATTGTTGGGTTCTAGATGATGTGCTTCCCCTCGATCACCGCATTCCAGAGCGATATTTAGCGGCGGCCCCTGAGGGCGTGGTTCAGAACTTTTGTAACCTACTGAGCCGAGACGTCTACTCTGAAGGCGATGCTCAGTCTCTCTATAGCTACGTCATGGCTCGCCAAGGCGAGATGTCCGCGCCCTTCCTCACGATGCTAGAGCTGTGGCTCGCCGATGAGCTGAAGCATTATGAGGCCCTACGGCGCACCTATCACAGCCTAGCGGGGGTAGATTTTGCTGACATGGATCGGCACTTTGCGGCCCGTCACCATGAATTTGAGCCGCTTCAAGTGGCCCTAGCGGATGAATTTACGCTGCTGGTTACTTTGATGTTCGATGAGATTGGTTCGGTCTATTCCTACCGTCGCGATTTAAAGGAATATTATCGACATTTTGGCCAAAACATTGAGCGGATCGGGCATCACCTGGTCAAGGATGAAGGGATGCACTTTAACAATGCTGCCGAGGTGTTGTTGGCCTGTCATCGCCATCGATTCAGCGAGGTGAAGGGCTTTCTAGAGAAAATTTCTCGGTTAGAGAGCAGCTTAAAAACCTACTACAAGACTTTTTTTCTAGACCATGCCCAAGAGCAGCATCGGTTTCCCCAGCCGTTTAACCAGGTGATCAGTCGGGTGATTTTGGCCCGGTTGGGTCTGGGCCAGCGACCCAGCGCGGCAGAGCTCAAACACCTGTGGCAATGGGTGCCCGAGGGGTATAGCTTGGTGCCGATTAGCCCTGATCGTCCAGCAGGCTGAGCTGACGAAGGTTGGGATCTGGGGCCGGGGCTTTGGGCCGGCGGCGGCCCTTCGACGGCAAGATATTGACATGGGCCACAAACCAGGTGCGTAGGGCCTGGGCTTCCTCCAGGCCAAGGGTCTCTAGGGCCAGGGGCGGCGGAAACAGCGTTGCGGTTGGGGCAGCGGCCCAGGCCACGTCGCCGCCGTGGATCTCGGTACCAAAGGGGGTGAGGTCGTCGGGCAGGGTAGCCAAAAAGGGCTGCAGGTTGCTGGCGTTGAGAAACGGGCGGCGCTGGGCTTCGAGCTGTTTGACCCGGCGCTGGCGGGCGGTCTTGTAGTTGAGAATGGGGGCGGGGTAGCCCGACAGGGTGGGCGGGTGGCCCAGGGACTGGGGGGGCACATCGGCCAGCTCAGGTACCCAGCGTTTAATGAACTCGCCCTCGGGGTCGCAGCGGTCGACGGCCACCTGGCCAGGGTTGTAGATGCGGGTCCAGGTTTTGTCGACGCAGTGGGTGACGCCCGCCTGCATGGCCCATTGATAGTGGTCGATGGGGCAGTCGCCGTCGATCAGGTGGCGCATAAAGTGCAGCGCCCCGTAGCGCCAGTCGAGGCCGCCCAGGTTGCTGAGAAAGCTGGCGTAGATGGCGCGGGTGCGAAAGTTCAGGGCTAGGTAGCCCCCGGTGGCTAGCAGGCAGCGGGCGGCGGCATCCACGATGGGGTAGCCGGTGTGGCCGGTTTGCCAGGCCTGGTAGAGGTCGGGGTCGAAGGCCCAGCCGTCGTCGTCGAAGACTGGGTAGAGCGATCGCAGCTCGAGCTGGGGCAAATAGCGAAACCGCTGGGTAAAGCCGCTGCCCCAGCGCAGGCGCGAGATCAGCTGCTGGTGACTGCGGCGCAGGCGGTGATCGCCGTGGTCTGGGGCTCTGCGCACGGTCTGGACACACTCGCGCACCGAGATGACGCCAAATTTAAGATGGGGGCTCAGGCCCGTGGTGGCCTCGGCGCTGGGGTAAGAGAGTTGCCAGTAGTAGCGATCGGCTTTCTCGGCCAAGAAGTCTTGCAACAGGGTGCGGGCGGCGGCGGTACTGGCTGGGGGAATGGGCTTGCCGTCGGCCTGGTGGCCCAGGGCGGCTAGGGTGGGCAGCGGGTCGCTGGGGATCTCGGGAGGCACCGACACCTGCTGGGGGGTGGGCACCAGGGGCTGGCCCATGTCTCGGTGCCACAGTTCCCGGTACTGGGGGTAGGCCATGGCGGTATCGACGCTGGCGGGGGGCTCAAACCAGCGCATTTTCATGCCCCGTTGGGCCAGGGCGGCGTTTAGGCGGGCATCGCGCACCCGGCCATAGATGCGTTCCACATCGGTGTAGGCGTAGATGCCGTCGGCCTGGGTGGTTTGCACCAGATCGGGCAGCACCTGGACGGGGTCGCCCGATCGCACAATCAGTCGCCCACCCAGGGCCCGTAGGTCGGCCTCCAGGGCCTGTAGCGCCGCCAGCAAAAAAGCGACCCGGGCCGACCCGGTTTCGGGGTGGTGCACCAGGGCGCGATCGAACACAAACACCGGCACCACGAGCCCCCGCGTGGCCGCCCGCAGCAGCGGCTCATGGTCAGCGACCCGCAGATCACGGCGAAACCAAACCAGGATTCTGTTCATAGGGGGTGTGAAGAATGGCCACGGATGCCCTGGGAAAAAGCTTCCCAGAAGCGGCCTTTTCAAACCGTAACAAAAAACCAACGACCTGGCCCTAGGCGAATAGTATTTTTGTACTATACTGAAATTCCAAGGGTAAAGACCCTCTGGCCGCCCTTGCTTCCGTTAGACAGTACAGGTCGACGCTCAGGTTAACGCTATGGATCACCGCTCTCCCTATTCCGTCTCATCCCACTACCGCCCGGCCCCCCCGCCGGGCCACCCCCCGGCCCCGGCCCCGGCCCCGGCTGGAGCTCCCCTCCCCTACGGGGGCTACCCGGCCGTAGGCGTGACCGAGGCCATGGCCCCGGCCTCGCCCCAGTCGCGCCAGGTACTGGTGGTCGGCGGGTCAATGCTGGCCCTGGCCGCCCTGGTGATTACGCCTCGGTTAAACCAAAGCCAGGTCCAGGAGGTCGAGCCCTTTACCTGTATGCGGCAGGAGCAGCCCAAGGCGTTGGTGTCTCGCGATCAGATCAAAACGCTGCTCGCTACCGAGCTGCAAACGCCCAAGGCCACGGTGCAAGGGTTTCTCAAGCCGCCCTACTGCGTGCTGTCGCCGGGGAAAACCGAGGCGGGCTTACCGGCCGATCGCGAGGCCTACCCCCTGGAGTTTGATCCCCAAACCTGGCTGGTGGTGCTCTACGAGGGCGATCGCTACGCCGGATACGACTTTCGCTTTCGCTGAACTTGGGTCAGCCGGGTATTCCGGCCCAGTCCCCCAAGCCAGCGGCAGGCCGTGGTGCTTCTCTGGAGTTCTTTGCTAAAGTGGCAGGGCAAATCGGCCCCGCCCCTGGCTATACCATGCTGCTGCCCAACAAGCTGCTCCAAAAGAAACCTCCACTGCCATTGATTCTCGGTGCTGCCCTGCTGTTTATCGGCGGTAGCGCCCTTACCTTTTGGGCCATGACCCGTCGCGGTCACCTGGCTAAGACCCTGCCGGTGGGGGCCAACGCGGTGCCTGCCGATGCCTTGGTGGTGCTGGCCCTGAGCAGCGATGAGGCCCAGTGGCGACGCCTGCGGCAGTTTGGCACTAAGGCCACCCAGGCCCAGTTTGATCAGACCTTGGTGCAGTGGCGCGATCGCCTGCTCACGGATCAAGACCTCGACTTTGCCCGCGACATTCAGCCCTGGGTTGGCCCTGAGATTACCCTGGCGGTGTTGCCCGTCGAGGGGCCCCCTAGCGATCTACCCCTCTCCTTGCCGGCCCCAGAGCTCGCCTTGACCTCAAACCTGGTGGTCGTGGTGCCCATTGCCGATGCCGCCAAGGCCCAAAGCAGCCTGGGCGAACGCTTGGAGGATTCTAACCGGGCCGAAGACGCCCCCTACCGGGGCATCGCGCTCCAGCAGATCGATCGGGATGGGGAGACTCCCCTCTATGCCGCTGTTCTCAATGCCCAAACGGCGGTGATGAGCCCGCAGCTGGCCCTCTTGAAGCGATCGATCGATGCCTACCGGGGCGATGACTCCCTGGTCGACAACCCTGAGGTGGGCAAAGCCTTTGGGCAAATTACCGAAGATCGTCCCCTGGCGCGCTTCTACGTGGATGTGCCTGCCCTGGCCCAAACCCTGGCCCAAACCGCCGACCCCCCCATTGCGGCCGACCGGATGCAGGTCTTCCAAACTCCGCGCGGGCTGGCGGGGGCGATCGCCCTGCGCAACCGGGGCGTGGCCCTCCAGGGGGTGAGCTGGCTAGAGCCCGGCCCCCAGACCTTTGCCCTGGGCAACAGTGCCGACCAGATGCCTCAACGGTTGCCCACGGGCACCCTGGTGGCGCTTTCCGGGGGTGACTTTCAGCAGTTTTGGCAAGACTTTAAAGCTGGGGAGCAGCTTTCGGCCCTATTTCCGCTGCGGGCTGAGGATCTCGACCTGGGTCTGCAAACCGCCACCGGCCTCAGCCTGGACGAAAATCTGCTGCCCTGGATGGCTGGAGAGTTTGCCCTGGGGGTGCTGACTCCCCCCAAGCCGCCGGGGGACGCGGCGGCTCCGCCCCTGCCTAACCCGGCCCTAGTGCTGATGGTCAAGACCAACAACCGCGAGGCGGCCACCGCCACCTTTGAGCAACTGGATGCGGTGATGGAGAACCGCTACCGGTTTGCGGTGGATGCCGTGGATATCGGCGGCATTCCGGTCACCCGCTGGACAGCCCCCTTCGACTCGCTGGTGATGGCCTACGGCTGGTTAGAGGGCGATATTGCCTTCTTTACCGTCGGGGAAGGCATCGCTGAGCTGATCGCCCCCTCTCCTGGCCGCAGCCTGGGCGAAAATGCGCTGTTTCAGACCACCACCGGGGAAGCACCGCGCCCCAACAATGGCCATTTCTTTGCCAATCTAGAGGCCTTGGTCACGGTGCAAAATAGCCTGCTGCTGCCGCCGCTGCCCCAGGAAGGATTGCTGAGCTCTGAGGCGATCGAGGCGCTGGGGGTAACCGCCACGGTGCTCAGCGATCGCCAGGTGCGCTACGACATTACCGTCGCCCTCAAGCGGGGCGATCGCCCTGGCCCGTTGCTCACCCCCAATGCCGCGCCCAATGCCGCCCCGGCTACACCACCGCCCGCCACCCCTGCCCCGGCGGCGTCACCGGCCGCGCCACCCCCAGAACCTCAGCCCGAGGTCGTGCCACCGCCGGGTCAGTGACCCGCGCCGCTTGCGAGCGGTTCAGTTGTCGGCCTGGTTCGCCGCCTGGGCCACAAAACTCGGTAGGATAGGAGACATCTATCCCCAACGAAACCTATGGACTTGATTGCGCTCCAGGGCTGGCTCGACAACGCCTCCTTTGCCGTGCTCTTTGCCGCCATGCTGCTCTACTGGTGTGGCATCGCCTTTCCCAAGGCCACCCTGCTGCCCGCCCTGGGCACCGCGGCTATGGCGGTGGGCAACCTCATCATGGCCGCTCTGCTGGTGGCCCGCTGGGTCGAGGGGGGCTACTTCCCCATGAGCAACCTCTACGAGTCGCTGTTTGCCCTGGCCTGGGGTATTACCACCATGCACTTGGTCGCAGAGCGCATGAGCCGCAGTGCTCTGGTGGGTGCGGTGACGGCCCCCATTGCCATGGCCATCACCGCCTTTGCTACCCTGTCGCTACCCGGCACTATGCAGGGTTCAGAGCCCCTGGTGCCCGCCCTCAAATCCAACTGGTTAATGATGCATGTCAGCGTCATGCTGCTCAGCTACGCGGCGTTGCTGGTGGGGGCACTGCTGGCGATCGCCTTTTTGATCGTCACCCAGGGCCAGGCCGTAGAGCTCAAGGGCAGCTCCGTCGGTACCGGCGGCTTTCGCAATGTGAAGCTGCTTCGGGCTGGCGATCGCGACACCCCGGCCCCAGCAGTTCAGACTACCGCCCAGGGCTTGGCCATGGCCACCGGGAGCACGGCAGTGCTCGAAAAACCCGCCGCCGTTAAGCTCTCGCCCCAGCGCCTCACCCTGGCCGACACCCTCGACAACATCAGCTACCGCATGATTGGCCTGGGCTTTCCCCTGCTCACCATTGGCATTATTGCCGGAGCCGTGTGGGCCAACGAGGCCTGGGGCTCCTACTGGAGCTGGGATCCCAAAGAAACCTGGGCGCTGATTACCTGGCTGGTGTTTGCCGCCTACCTCCACGCCCGCATTACCAAGGGCTGGCAGGGTCG
>JAIXUR010000053.1 GCA_027483425.1 Cyanobacteriota bacterium
CTCGGAGGGGTTAGGGGTGGGTCAGTCTGAGCCAAGGAAGCGCTTATCAGTAGTCAGCAACTCAATTCTTGTCGCTGTTTTGACCCACCCCGCCCTCCGGGCACCCCTCCCAAGGAGGGCAAGTCCTGCTCTCGAACTCACGTTCCCTGGAGCCGTCGCCGCCACTCCAGGGAGGGCCTTCGGGAGAACGATGCCGAGAAAAACTATCTCAAATCAGGACTCTTTAATCTCGTTCTTAGTCTATTCTTGGGTTGATTGAGTCTTATCGTGAGATATTTTTCGCTATGGTTGGTGAGCCCAGGTAGGGGCGAATCAATGTGTTCGCCCAACAGTCCCCGCCTCGTGCAGCTCCCCTAAAAAATTCAACCAGAGCAGACGAGACCATGGGTAACGCTCCTAAGAGTTGGCCGATGTACCTGCTGCGACCGATAGCCATGAGGGCTGTAAGTTTCCGTTCCTGGCCCTGCCTAGCAAATCGGCTTCAGTCGGCACCCTTAACTTTGAGGCTAACCCCAAGGACTCGAGCAGCTTAATAAAGCTAAAAGTCGCGTCAGGAAGATAGGCCACCTGACCAGCCCGAATGGTGATGCCATGCCGACTGGATAGCGGAAAAGCGTGATGAAGGTTATGCCAGCCTTCACCTAGAGCTAGAAATGCTACAAACCCATTATTTCGACTCTGATCATCAGTGATGAACGGTTGATTCCCCACAATATGGCTGAGGGAATTAACGGCTTGTGTAGTATGGAACAGCAGGGTAGTGCTGAGAAAAAAAGCACCGAGATATTCAGCTCCGCCGAGGGCATAGGAGAGTAGCGCAAGTGCTATTAGAGGGATAAAATGGAAACGATCGATCAGCTTTAAAGCCACATCACTCTCAACGTCACGGGGCAGCTTATCAGGAAATAATCGGGAGGTTAACAGCCAACCTCCTTGGGCCCAAAGAAATCCTCTGATTCCCTGAGCTGGTGTATGGGGAGAATGGGGGTCCAGCTCTCCATCGACATGTTGATGATGGTTAACATGGTGCGCTTTCCAACAACTCGGACCTAGCTGCCCCGCCGCCGCCGCTACAATGCTGCCCACCCATAGAACTAGAACAGGAGCCTTATAACTTTTGTGAGTAAGGAGCCGATGATAGATGCTGGTTGTTGCTAGCCCACGGATGGTGTATAGCAAGATGATCCACCCAACAGCGCCCCACGATAAGCCAGTCATTAGAACAAGCAGTGATCCAAAGTGGCTGACAATAATCTGCGTTGGGCAGATTACGTAAGAAGCCATTGTGAGTGAAGAATACGGTCTCATTTTTAGTCCAAAAAGATTTGCATAATTAAATCAAGCTACAGTTCTGATCGCACGAATCCCTCCGCCTGCTCCGGGCAGAACATCCCCTGTGCAATTCACCTAGTCACTGGCGACCACCACCATGAAGGGTGCCCACCAAAGCCCTCACCGACCCAAGTCGGATCAATCGGAACAGTACTTTTCAATCTGAACGGTTGCCAGGGCCGCTGGCTTGCCTTCTCGCTCGGGCACACTAGCGGCAGCTACCAAAACCCATGGCCCCAGTCTTTAGAAAACCTTCCCCAACTACTTACGCCCTAGGATGAGGGCGAAAACTGTGGTTTTCTGTATCAATTTGGCTAAACCGCAAAAGGATAACTGTTTAACTAGAACAACCTTTCTACCGGGACAGGGCATTACTAGCCTACGTTATTTTGAAATGCGTCGTTGTTTAACTGTCCCATCTAATCCAGTCAATCAAAACGTGAGGGTAGCTATAGCTACCTTAGGCTCCTCGACTTACGCAGGCGTCGGCACCCTGTCAATGATAGGAATGAGGCTTATGAATGATGTCATCGCGGATAGCTACATCCATGGGTGTTCCCCTACGCTTCCTGTTAGGGTTACTGTTAGTCCTCGGTCTAGTTCAAATTCCTATGACTGTTACCTCCCTCTCCTATCCCCCCAGCCCCCGGCACGACCAGGTTGATATCTACCACGGCGTGGCGGTGCCCGACCCCTACCGCTGGCTCGAAGATCCCCAGTCTGCCGCTAGCCGCCAGTGGATTGAGGCCCAGAACCAGGTGACATCGGCCTATCTGGAGACCCTGTCGGGGCGGAGTGCCATCGGCGATCGCCTGACCCAGCTCTGGAACTTTGAGCGCTACAGCACCCCCTTTAAACAGGGCGGGCGATATTTTTATTTCAAAAACGACGGCTTGCAAAACCAGAGCGTCCTCTACACCTTACCCAGTCTGGAGGCAGAGCCCAGGGTGCTGTTCGACCCCAACACCCTATCGGAGGATGGCACCGTTTCCCTGAGCGGCATGGCGGTGAGTGAGAATGGGGCCTACTTGGCCTACGGCCTCTCCAGTGCTGGATCAGACTGGGTCGAGTGGTACGTGCGCGACATTGCCACCGGGGTCGACACCGACGACCGGTTGCAGTGGGTAAAATTTTCTGGGGCTTCCTGGAGTCACGACCACCAGGGCTTTTTCTACAGCCGCTACGACGAACCCGACGAAACCACCAAGCTAGAGGCGGTCAACTACTACCAAAAGCTCTACTACCATTGCCTGGGCACTCCCCAAGGGGACGATGTGCTGGTGTACGATCGCCCCGACCAGAAAGAATGGGGCTTTGGCGGCGGTGTGACCGAAGACGGACGGTATTTGATCATTTCGGTCTGGAAAGGGACTGACCCCAACAATCTGGTATTTTACAAGGATCTGAGTGCGCCGGACAGCCCGGTCGTAGAGCTGATCACTGAGTTTGAGGCCAGCTACAGCTTTGTGGATAACGAGGGGCCGCTGTTCTGGTTTCGCACTGATCTAGAGGCTCCCAAGGGGCGGCTGATTGCGATCGACATTGCCCAGCCCGAGCGCGGAGCCTGGCAAGAGATCATCCCCGAGAGCGACGACACCCTGGAGGGAGTGGGCCTGCTCAACCATCAGTTCGTGGCCGATTACCTCAAGGATGCCTACACCACCATCCGCATTTTCTCCCTGACCGGTGAGCTGGTGCGGGAGGTGGCGTTGCC
>JAIXUR010000121.1 GCA_027483425.1 Cyanobacteriota bacterium
CCTGGGCATTCAGGGGGCGATGCCGCTGTTCCACGGCTCCCAAGGTTGCACGGCCTTTGCCAAGGTGCTGTTGGTCAACCACTTTCAGGAGGCAATTCCCCTGGCGACCACGGCCATGAGCGAGGTCAGCACGGTGCTGGGGGGCGACGACAATGTGCACGGTGGTCTGCTGACGGTGATTGAGAGCGCTAAACCGGAGCTGGTGGGTCTGTTTACCACTGGCCTGACGGAAACCCGAGGCGACGATATGCAGGGCATTCTGCGGGACTTCCACACCGCCCATCCGGAGGTGACGCTGCCCATTGTCTTTGCCTCGACCCCCGACTACAAGGGCAGCCTGGAGGATGGGTTTGCCCGCGTGGTAGAAAGCTTGGTGCGATCGCTACCCGAGCCCGGCGAGGTCAACCCCAAGCAGGTGACGCTGCTGGCCAGTGCGGCCTTTGGCCCTGGGGATGGGGCAGAACTGAAGGAAATCGTCGAAGCCTTTGGCTTCACCCCCATTATGGTGCCGGATATCTCGACCTCCTTGGACGGCCACCTGGACGATGCCGACCACTACACCACTTCGACCGGCGGCACCACAGTTCAGCAACTAAAGGATGTGGGGAGATCGGCTCTCACCCTGGCCCTGGGGGGCAGCATGACCGAAGCCGCCGCCATTCTCACGGAACGCTTCGGCACCCCCGCTGTCACCGTTACCCGGCTCACCGGCCTCAGCGCCGTGGATCACTTCCTCCAGACCCTGGCCCAGGTCAGCGGGCAGCCGGTACCGGCCAAATACCTGCGCCAGCGTCGCCAGGTGCAGGACGCCATGCTCGACACCCACTTTTTCTTTGGCCGCAAACGGGTGGCGATCGCCCTCGAACCCGACCTGCTCCACAACGTCGCCTGGTGGCTGCACAGCACCGGAGCCGACATTCAGGCCGCCGTGACCGCCGCCCCCTCGCCTCTGCTGAAGGATTTGCCCGTTGAGCAGGTCTACATCGGCGACTTTGAGGACCTAGAGGCCATGGCCGCCACCGCCGATCTTTGGATCACCAACTCCAAAGCCCGCCCGATCGCCCGCCGCCTGGGCATTCCCCTCTACCTCCACGGCTTCCCCATGCTAGAGCACCTCGGCAACGGCCATCGCTGCACCGTGGGCTATCGCGGCACCCTGGACATGCTGTTTGCGATCGGCAACATCCTGCTCGCCGCCGATGAGGAGAGAACCCACGAGCTAGTGCATCGGTGGCGGGAGGGAAGTGGTTAAAAGTTTTGAATTCAAAATTCAAAACTCCCCCCACCCTCCCCCGTTTTACTTTCTTTCCCCAAAAAGGAGATTTCCTATGAAAATAGCCTTCGCGACTAAAGACTCAGTACATATCAACGCCCACTTCGGCTGGGCCAGCCAGATCGATGTGTACAACCTCACCCTCGATGGATACACCTTTCTCGAAACCCTCACCTTTGGCGGTGAGCTGAAGGAAGACGGCAACGAAGACAAGCTGGAACCCAAGCTCCGAGCGTTGACGGGCTGCACCATTGTCTATGTGGCCGACATTGGCGGCAGTGCGGCGGCCCGGCTGATCAACCGCCGCATTACGCCGATGAAATCCCAGTCGGAAGACGACGAAATCGAGGCAATTCTGGGCCAACTGATGCGCACCCTGAATGGCAATCCGCCCCCCTGGCTGCGCAAAATTCTGAGCCAAGACCAAGCCCCCAGTTTTGAAGACACCTATCTTGAAACCGAAGAGGAAGTAACCGTATGACCACCGTTGAAGCCCCCACCCTGACCGTCGCTGAGGCCCCCTTTTTGAAGGCCATTGTGCAGCAGATTCGCGCCAATGATTCCTACGGTACCTACCGCCACTGGCCCGACGAGCTGTTGCTCAAGCCCTACATTCTCAGCAAAGCCGACAAGCGCGAAATTTCTGTAGAAGGGGACGTAGATCCGATTACTCGCGCCAGGATTATGGCCTTCTTCCGCGCGATCGCCTACCGCATTGAGCAGGAAACCGGCATGCTCTCCCAGGTGGTGATTGATCTCAGCCACGAAGGCTTTGGCTGGGCGCTGGTATTCTCCGGTCGCCTACTGCTGGTCTCCAAAACCCTCCGGGATGCCCAACGCTTCGGCTTTGTCTCCCTAGAAAAGCTGAATGAAGAAGGCGATCGCCTGGTGGACAAAGGCATCGAGATAGCGACCCGATTTCCCGAAGTCAGCCAATGGTGAGGCGATAATTCCCATGCTTCCAACCACCGCCCCCGTCACCGTTGACGACCTCAAAACCCAGATCAAAAAGCTCAACAGCAAGGCCGGTCAGCTCAAGATGGATCTCCATGATATTGCTGAAGGTCTACCCACCGACCTGGATTTACTCCCCGATGCCGCCGCTCGTACCTACGACATCTATTGCCAACTGCGTGATCTCAAACAACAGTTGAAAACCCTGGAGCAAACCCAATGAACCCCAACATCACAACCTTCAACCAAATCACCCAGGCCGAAGACTACTTTGCCTTTTTTGGCCTGCCCTACGATCCCGAATTTCTCAACATCAACCGGCTGCATATTCTGCAAAAATTCTCGCGCCTGATGCGAGAAGCCGGAAACCCTAACCCAAACATGGAGGATAACGTCACCTTTAACCAATACCGGAATCTGTTGCAAGAAGCCTACAGCCTCTTTCAAACCTCATCACCCCAGGCCCAAAAACTGTTTAAGGTCTTCAACGACAGACCTAAAAACCTGGTTCTGCTCTCTGAAATTGAAGTGGAGTAACGATTTAACGATTTTAGATTGGGGATTTTGGATTTTGGATTCAATCCCCAATCCAAAATCCAAAATCCCAATTCCCCCACAACACCCCCTTCCCCATGCTCTCCCCTACCGAACTCGAACGCTACCGCCG
>JAIXUR010000014.1 GCA_027483425.1 Cyanobacteriota bacterium
AGTGAGCGGTTTTGTCTGTTATTGACCCGTCGCTTTAGCCTCCTGCTCGTGCTGGGTCACGCGGCCAACGGGCTGCCCCAGTTTCAGTTTTCCTTTGACCCAGACGTGGTAGAACAGGGCGGGCGCCAACTGCGCGATCGCGTTGCGGCTACCCGCCCGCCCCTGCTGCCAGCGTTAGATCGTCTCCTGGCTCAGTTTCCTCCGGTGGTGCCTGATTACCGCCTGGTGACGCGCTACAGCCACCTCCTGCTGGCCCAACTCCGCCAGTACCCCTACGGAGAGCCTGACACCGAAGCAACCCAGACGATGGCCAGGATGCCTCCCCTGGCATTGCCCGCTCGCCCCACTCTCGCCGCCTTTCAAACCGATCCGAACCCCCACCTCCAGCCACCGGTAGAGCGGGCCGCCGTGACACAACCAGACCCTGCGACAGTCCGAGAAGCCAGCCCTGACACCGAGTTGCTGAAGGCCATGGCCCATGAAATTCGGACGCCCCTGACGACGATTCGGACGGTGACGCGATCGCTGCTCAAGCGCAAAGACATCGGTGACGAGGTGACCAAGCGTCTGCGGATGATCGATCGGGAATGCACCCAGCAGATCGACCGCTTTAGCCTCATCTTTCGCGCTGTTGAGCTAGAAACTGACCGCGTCACCAGGCCGCGATCGCCCCTGTCGGCTATCTCCCTCAACCAGCTGTTTGACGGGGCGATTCCCTCCTGGCAGCAGCAGGCCAGCCGTCGCAACCTGAATCTGACCGTGACTGTGCCCCCCTGCCTACCCATGGTAAACAGCGACCCAGCCATGCTCACCCAGGTGCTGACTGGGCTGATCGATCGCTTTACCCACAGTCTGCCACCCCATAGCCACATCAAGCTAACTGTCACCTTGGCTGGGCATCAGCTTAAGCTTCAGTTTCAGTCGCAGCCCCCCGAGGGCAGCCATACTCAAACCCAGCCTGAGCACGAGCCCGCCTTGTCGCCCTTTAAGGCCCTGGGGCAGTTGCTCATGTTTCAGCCTGAAACCGGTGGTTTGAGCCTAAACCTAAATGCCACCAAAAATCTGTTTCAGGCCTTGGGGGGCAAGTTAATTGTGCGGCAGCGCCCCCAGGCCGGGGAAGTGCTGACGGTATTTTTACCCCTAGAAGCTAAAACCATCTAGCGATCGCGGTGATGCCCAGTCCTGCTTCAGGCTCAGAGAGAGCCTGACATCCGCCGATCCCAATGCCTCGGAATTTTTGGGGAAAGAAGATACCCCCATCCTGACGCCTTTCCCATCCAATGCAGAATGGGCCACTGCCCATTGGCACTCAGTATCTATACGTAGAATGCGGAGTTTGATCGCATTATTTCGCTACTTTGACTGTGAGTATTTCTCCTGTTTTGGTTAGATCGCGAGCCAAACAAACGCGATCTTTTCGCGGCACCTGGGCAACCTCAAACCAAGCTTTTGCGTAAACCCTGCTTGTTGCGATCGGCACCTCCTGCCTGGGGGTGGCGATCGCGGTTGCCCAATCCCCACCAGGAGATTCTCCATGCTCAAAAATTTCTGGTACGCCGTTGAGTTTAGTGCCGCCGTTACCAGCGCTCCCCAGCCCGTGAAGCTGATGGGAGAAAACTACGTGCTCTACCGAGGCCACCATGGCCAGGTCGTGGCCATGGCCGATCGCTGTATTCACCGGGGGGCGGCCCTGTCGGGTGGCTGGGTAGAAGGCGACTGCCTGCGCTGCCCCTACCACGGCTGGCGTTACGAGGCCGACGGTACCTGCGTACAGATTCCGGCGGATCAGGCGGGCACACCCATTCCCAAGCGGGCGCGGGTAGACACGTTTCCGGTCGAAGAGCACTACGGAATGGTGTGGATGTTTGTGGGTGACCTACCCGCCGAGCAGCGCCCGCCGATTCCATCCCTGCCCGAGTACGGTGACCCCAAGTGGCGCGTCATTACCGGCGAATATACCTGGAACGCCCACTATACCCGTGTCGTCGAGAGTGGCCTCGACACCGCCCATGCCCCCTTTGTGCACTCGGTATTTTTCAATCTGCGGGATGAGGCCGAAGTTCCTCCCTACGAAGTGCAGGTCGATGACTGGAGCGCCAGGGCCCGCACCCTCTCTAAGCCACCCAAGCGGGCCGGGCTGTTGAAGCTGATTGTGAAGCGCGATCGCCCCTTCTCCAGCGCCACCCTCACCGCCCACCTGCCCAACATCAACCGCATCCACCTCGACTTCAACTTTCGCGGCTACCAGTACATTTACTTCGCCAGCAACATTCCCGTCGACGAAAACACCACCCTGACCAAGTGGATCGGCCTGCGCAACTTTCTGCCCCAGGCCTGGGCTGACTGGAACTCGCGCAAAAATACCAACGACACCTACCGCGAAGACAAAGCCGTGATCGAAAGCCAGGTGCCCCGCGTGGTGCCCCTGACCGGCGAAATTTTGCTGGCCTCCGACAGCTTGCAGTTGGCCTACCGCAAGCTGATCCGCCAGTGTGTCGAGCGGGGCTGGGCCGTGGGTAACGACTACGGTATGCCCATCAACCTGGACTCTGCCAATGGCAATGGTAAGGCTCCCGTGGGTGTGACCGTCAGCTAGCCCGGACTTAGACAATACCCAGGCCAATACCCAGGCTCCGCCTGGACACTAGGTACCCAGGCGGAGCCTGGGCACCAGATACATCTACACACCATAGAAACATTGCGATGCTGGAAAACTTTTGGTACGCCGTAGAACTGAGCCACGAGGTTGGCCCTGCGCCCACGCCTCTGAAGCTGCTGGGCAAAGACTACGTGCTCTATCGCGACAGCCAGGGACAGATTGTCGCCCTGGATAATCAGTGCGCCCATCGGGGGGCCAGCTTGGCCCTGGGCTGGGTCGAGGGCAACTGTCTGCGCTGCCCCTACCACGGCTGGAGCTACGAGACCGATGGCCAGTGCAGCCATATCCCCGCCGATGGGCCGGGTACCCCGATCCCCAAGCGCGCGCGGGTGTCGTCCTACCCGGTGCAGGAGCGGTACGGCCTGGTGTGGCTGTTCGTCGGCAGTCTAGATTTACCGGCGGATCGCCGCCCGCCGATTCCAGAGTTTAAACAGTTTGAAGCACCGGTGCGGCCTGCCACCTATAGCCGCCACGTCTTCGACGCCCACTTTACCCGCACGATGGAAAACGCCATCGACACCTCCCACGCGCTGTTTATGCACAAGGGGGCGATCGGGGCCAGCAACGCGCCGCAGAATACTGAGATTGACGACTACGAGGTCACGGTGGGCGACTACGAACTAGCGGCCAGCCTGCCGATTAAGGTAAATCGCCTCAACGGCGTGATGCGGTTTGTGCTGCAGCAGGATGATCCGGACGCCCACAAGAGCTATCGCTTTGCCCTGCCCAACATCACCTACTCGGCGGTACAGTTTGGTCGCTACCAGATCGAGAGCATCATGGTTCACATCCCGGTGGATGACGCCACCACGGTGGTCAAGGCGGTGAACATTCGCAACTTTCTCAACCAGGTGCCGGGGCTGGGCCACTGGCTCGACGGCAATACCGCCCAGGTGGGCAACCAAATCATGCAGGAAGACGATGTCGTGGTTAAAACCCAGGTGCCCCAGGTGGCCCCCTACGGTGACCTGCGGCAGGAACTGCTGGTCGCCTCCGACGCCACGCTGATTGCCTACCGCAAGCTGTTGAAGCAGTACGCGGGTGCGGTGGGGCTGCCCGAAGCCGCTATCCCCGCCCGGCAAGGTCTTGGCTAGTGAGAACTCTTCCAGCCTGCCGGTAGGGTCTCATGGCCCATCGTCCTGGGACGCATTGCTATTCACCATGGAGCCGACCACAATGTCTACTGCTGAGTTTCCCCTACCCAACCAAACCTGGGCTTGGCGCGGCTTGCCTATCAACTATCAGCGGGCCGGCACCACCGGCCCTGCGTTAGTGCTGATCCACGGGTTTGGGGCCAATGTCGGCCACTGGCGCAAGATCATGCCCGCCCTGGCGGAGCACCACCGGGTCTTTGCCCTCGATCTGCTGGGCTTTGGCCAATCGGCTAAGCCTTTCCCTGGCGAGCCGTTGCCCTACGACTTTGATACCTGGGGCACCCAGGTGGCTGACTTTCTCCAGGAGGTGGTCGGGGAACCTGCTTTCTTGGTCGGCAACTCCATTGGTGGAGTTGTCGCCCTGCAAGCGACGGTGATCAACCCTGACCAAATCCAAGGCGTCGTTCTGCTGGACTGTGCGCTGCGGCAAATCTGCGATCGCAAACTCCACACCCAGCCCCCCCTGCGTCGCCTGGGTCGTCCCCTGCTCAAAAAGCTGCTCCAAAATCGTGGCCTAGTGCACTGGCTATTTGCCCAGATCGCCCGACCCGCTCGAATCCGTGCCGTCCTCCGCACCGCCTACGGCAATCCCGCCGCCGTCACCGATGACCTGATTGAACTTCTGCTAGAGCCCGCCCGCGAGCCGGGGGCGGCAGACGTGTTCTGGGCCTTCATC
>JAIXUR010000625.1 GCA_027483425.1 Cyanobacteriota bacterium
ATATCCATATATTGAAGATGGAGCTGCTTGTCACATACGATTACGTTGACATAATCTACACTTCGCAAACAATGATCGACGACAGATAACAGGCAGTTCACATCAGGCGGTAAATAAATTCGAGTAACGTTCGGACTCTTATTCCGCACTACATCTAAAAAGCCAGGATCTTGGTGAGTAAAGCCATTATGGTCTTGCCGCCAAACCGTAGAGGTGATCAGCAGATTCACCGAAGAAATAGCAGCCCGCCAAGGGATATGCTTACAACTCTCTAGCCATTTACAGTGCTGGTTAATCATTGAATCGATAATGTGAACAAAAGATTCATAGGGAGAGAAGAACCCGTGCCGTCCGCTTAGCAGATATCCTTCTAGCCAACCTTCCAGTGTATGTTCACTCAACATTTCCATTACCCGTCCATCCGTCGCTAATTCGCCACCATCCTGATCTTCAGGAAAGTATTCTTCTAACCATAATTTTTTGCTGACTTCGTAGATGGCCGTGAGTTTATTGGAGGTATTTTCATCAGGACTAAATACTCGAAAGTTGTCTTTGTTCATCCTGATGACATCACGCAGGAACACGCCCACGGGATAAGTATTCTCAACTTCAATAGAACCGGGATCGGAGACTTCAACCCCATACTGACGGAAATCTGGCAGCCGGAGTGCCTTGCGCACCATGCCTCCGTTGGCAATGGGATTAGCGCTCATACGGCGATTACCCCTAGGAGCTAGATCCTTCAGTTCCGCAATTAGCCTGCCATCCTGGTCAAATAATTCCTCAGGTTTATAGCTCCGCATCCATTGTTCCAGAATCTGGAAATGACTTTCGTTGTGAGCCACATCTACCATCGGTACTTGGTGAGCGCGCCAGAATCCCTCGATTTTATGTCCGTCTATTTCGCTAGGGCAAGTCCATCCTTTCGGGCTGCGCAGAACAATCATTGGATAGCGTGATCGCTTGATTGTACCCGTACTGCGCGCTTCGGTTTGAATGTGTTTAATTTCTCTAATGCAGTGATCGAGTGTGGCGGCGATCGCCTGGTGCATGGTTTCAGGATCAGAGCCTTCCACAAAGTAAGGTTGATAGCCGTAGCCTTTAAACAAGTCTTCTAGATCTTGGCTACTAATACGAGCGAGAATAGTTGGATTATTAATCTTGTAGCCATTTAGATGAAGAATGGGCAATACCGCCCCATCGCGAATAGGATTAATAAATTTATTGGAATGCCAAGCCGTCGCTAATGGTCCCGTTTCGGCTTCACCATCCCCCACCATCACCGCAACAATCAGGTCTGGATTGTCGTAAGCGGCTCCATGGGCGTGAGAGAGGCTGTAGCCTAGTTCGCCGCCTTCATGGATAGACCCAGGCATTTCGGGGGTACAGTGGCTACCAATACCACCAGGAAAGGAAAATTGCTTGAGAAATCTTTTCAACCCTGCTTCGTCTTCGCTTTTATCAGGATAAACCTCGGAGTAGGTTCCTTCTAAATAGCAAGGGCCTAAAATACCTGGCGCGCCATGGCCTGGACCGGCTAAAAAGATCATATTTAGATCTTGCTGTTTAATCAGGCGATTCAGATGTGTATAAACAAAGCTCAAACCGGGGCTAGTACCCCAATGCCCTAAAATCCGCTGCTTGATATGTTCGACTTTAAGGGGCGATCGCAGCAGTGGATTATCTCGCAGATAAATCATGGCAATCGCTAAATAATTACAGGCACGCCAGTAAGCATGGATCTTGCGTAATTCTTCAGCATTGAGGGGCTCACCTTCAACGGTAGCTCTGGCTTTGCCAAAGGCACTAATTGAAGAATCAAGGGTTGGCTTGGAAGGAGTTGCTACCATAATCGTGATGTTTTATTTTAAAGGTGACTCGAATTTATGAGTTGGTATACTGATCATTTTGATATTCGTTATTGGCGATCGCTCTTCCATTGTGATGGCACAAACCAGCATGACATCACGCCGTTGTAAATCGTGTTCGAATCAGTGTTCTAGTTCCGTATAAGTTGTGTAAATTCTAAAAAAACATTTAAACCCGGAAAAATCACCAGGCCAGTGAACGGGAAGGTGGAAAAGACATCAAAATAGAGTCGCAACAACCGTTTTGAGACTTTTCCATGACTCCTTCCCTAAATACAGAGTGTATCTCAAATCAGCCTGAGACCCCGCTCACCTTTGGCCGGTTAGACGGTCGCAATGTGGTGGCCGAGTTTAACGGCGGCCACATCAGTTCAGACGGGGGCCTGCTGCTGATTCGCCAAGTCGACCAGCAGTATGGCCTGAGTGAGCAGATTGCGGCCTGTTTCACAGACCATCGAGATCCCACTCGAGTAGAACATTCGATACAGGAGTTGGTGGCGCAACGGCTGTATGCGCTGGTGCAAGGATATGAGGACGTGAACGACCACGATATCTTGCGAGACGACGTGATGATGGGGGTGGCGGTGGGGAAACTATCCCGACGGCGGGGGGAGGGGTCGCCCTTGGCCGGCAAGAGCACCTTAAACCGTCTGGAAAAGAGCTATCGCCGGGATGAATCTATCGCCGTCAATGGGCGTTATGTGAAGACCGAAGTAGACCCCCGCCAACTAGAGGAGGTGTTCTTGACGATGTTTTTTGCCCAACATCCGACGCCGCCGAAGCAGATCGTTTTGGACCTGGATGTGACGGATGACGAGACCCATGGGGCGCAGGAAGGGGCGGAGTTCAACGGCTATTACCAGAGCACCTGTTATACGCCGTTGTATCTCTTTTGCGGTCGAGACCTGTTGGTGGCGCGCCTGCGTCCGGCCAATGTAGACCCAGCGGCGGGGGCCTTGGAGGAACTGCAACGGGTGATTGCGGCGATTCAGACCCGGTGGCCGCCGGTGAAGATTTGGGTGCGGGGGGATAGTGCCTACAGTCGCGACGACATCATGACCTGGTGCGAGGCCACCCCCAAGGTGGACTACGTCTTGGCCCAGGGGAGTAATGCGGTATTAGTGCGACGGAGCCGACGCTGGAGTGAACCTGCCCTGACGGACTATGCCCAACGACGACAGCAGGCGAAGGACACCTTAATCGCCGAGGTGGGCGATGAGCCAGACCCGAAAGACCTGGACCGTCTGGTGCCCGACACCGTCTACTATGGCTGTTTCACGTACCAAACCGAGGACAGTTGGTCTCGCCCTCGCCGGGTGATCTGCAAAGTCACTGCCGGGGCCAACGGCGTGCGGCACCACTTTGTCGTCACCTCCCTCACCGCTCAACAAATGAGTGCTCAACGCCTCCATCGCGAGGGCTACTGTCCCCGAGGGGAGATGGAAAATCGCCTCAAAGAACAGCAACTCGACCTCTTCAGTGACCGCACCTCTAACCATTACTTTGACGACAATCAACTGCGGTTGTGGTTCTCGGCCTTCGCCTATGGGCTGCTCAATGCCCTGCGCCAACAGGCCCTGCAGCAGACCGAGTTAGCCAACGCTCGAGTCGGCACTATCCGCACCCACCTCCTCAAGCTCGGCACCCTGATTCGCGTCAGTGTCCGACGCATCCATCTGGCCTTTCACTCGGCCTTTCCCCGACGTCACCTCTTTCATCTCGCTTATCAACGGCTCTTAGGGTTGGCCAACTCGTCCTAAGGTTCCGGGTGAACCCGGACAACTCATCCACGGCCCAGGTCTCAGCGCGAGATCACCCATTCACCTGCCAAAACGTCCTGTCTCACGGCCTCTTTCCGCTCTTGAACGTGCCAGTCTCCCCATCTCGGCTGCGTGCACCCCCTCGCTGCTCACAACATCATCCGGGCGATGGCAGTATGGCGCTGTTTAGCGGTATCCGACAGGAGTGGTGAGAAATTCGGGCTGATGCCCTGGCTACGGGTAACAGAGAACATTCAGTTTGGTCTCCACCATTTTCCCCGTTCAGAACAACAGGAACGCACCGAAGCAGTGCTGCGCAAGGTGCATCTGTCAGATTTTGCTGAGGCGCTGCCCCGTCAGCTTTCGGGGGGGATGGCCCAGCGGGTGGCGATCGCCCGTGCTCTGGTCACGCAGCCCGACATCTTGCTGCTCGATGAACCCTTCAGCGCCCTTGATGCCTTTACCCGCGCCCAGCTGCAAGACCACCTGCTAGAGATTTGGGAGGGCGACTACCCCACCCTGCTGCTGGTCACCCACGATGTGGAGGAGGCCCTGGTGTTGAGCGATCGCATCATCGTCCTGCGCCCCTACCCTGGGCGCATCCACCGTGAACTAAGGGTAGATGCGCCCCGCCCTCGTCGTCGCAGCAGCCTAGAGTTTCAGCGCTTAAAAGAACAGTTAATTGGAGACCTAGATCTGTCACCTGTGGTACCCAATTTGGTCGAGCGGTGAGGCGTAGGCGCGTAGGCGCAGACCCCCGTGTCTGCCCTAACCCCTAGGTTCAGAAGATAGTCTAAAATCTAAAATCTAAAATCTAAAATCTAAAATTCTTTGAGGTTTAGCTATGACGAAGATTGTGGCGATCGCCGGTAGTCCGCCCCATCCCTCCCGCTCCTACGCAGTGCTGGAAGAGGCGCAGAAGATTTTGCAAAGCCAGGGCCCACTGTGACAACAATAGATGAGCTGGACATTCTGCTTTTTATTAGGCGTTGCATAATTAAGGTATGAATTAGGGGAGATCTGCCATGCAATGTCCTGAGTGTGGAGCGACTCATATCCGTAAGAACGGCAAGAAAAAAGGTGAGCAAAATCACATCTGTGTCGAATGTGGTCGTCAG
>JAIXUR010000054.1 GCA_027483425.1 Cyanobacteriota bacterium
ACAGGCTTTCTTGCAGGTTCATAGCTACCAGTCGTTAAGAATGAATCTACCTAGGGCACCGGTACAGTATGGCTAAAAACCCGGTTTCTTCGTCGCTGCGCCAACGGCATGACTTGCCTTCTGGCCGAGAAACCAGGTTTCTGTAGCGACGTTACTAGGGCGATCGCGGAATTCTCTCTATGGTAATCACTCCTGGTTCTCCCCATGTTTTTTAGGGCTTTGGAGTGGGATTCCTTTGGAGTGGGATTCACTATCGTGGGTCTTAGCGGATTGACTGGAGAAAGCGAGAGGGAGGGGAGAGACCCACGCTACGGGGGGTGAAAGACCCACGTTACAGGGAGGGGGAGACCCACGTTACGGCGGGGAAATGGGCGATCGCAGCAGGTGGGGATATCCGTCTTGGGAGTGGCCTAGAACCCGGCTCAATCCCGCGTTACACTGTACAAAACCCGTAATTTGGGCGTCATCGGTCTATGAGCTTAGAGATTAAAGCCGTGCAGGCACCGTATGGCGATGCGACGTACCGCACGCCCCCCCCAGATCTGCCCTCCTTACTGCTCAAGGAGCGGATTGTGTATCTGGGTCTACCCCTATTCTCCGGGGATGACGTGAAGCAGCAGGTGGGCATTGATGTCACCGAGCTAATTATTGCTCAGCTGCTTTTCTTGCAGTTTGACGATCCCGATAAGCCCGTCTTCTTTTACATCAACTCCACCGGCACCTCCTGGTATGACGGCAATATGATCGGCTACGACACCGAAGCCTTTGCCATCTGCGACACCATGAACTATATCAAGCCCCCGGTACACACCATTTGCCTGGGCCAGGCAATGGGGTCGGCGGCGGTGATTTTGGCGTCGGGCACCAAGGGCTTCCGAGCCAGCTTGCCCCACGCCCGCATTGTGCTCAACCAGCCCCGCAGCGGTGCCCAGGGCCAGGCCACCGACATTGAAATTCGAGCTAAAGAAGTGCTCGATAACAAGCGATCGATGATGACTATTCTGGCCAAGAACACCGGCAAGTCCCTGGAACAGGTCATGCATGACTCTGACCGCATGTGCTATATGAAGCCAGAGGAAGCCAAGGAATACGGCATTATCGATCGCGTGTTGACCAGCCGCAAAGAGCTGCCCCAGGTGCCGGTTGGAGCAGGGATTTAGGCCAAGCCGTCTCTGGGTTCACTGGCATCTCCAACGGGCCAGCCAGCCTCTGTCTCCGTTTGGGGCGGGTGGCGTCGCGAAATGGCTACGCCAATCACTATCGCCGGTCTGTTCGCAAGTCTCGCAAGTCTGTTGTTTTGTTTTTAGGTTGAAAGAGCACTATGCCCATCGGCACTCCCAAGGTTCCCTATCGTTTGCCCGGTAGTCAGTACTCCCAGTGGGTCGACATCTACACCCGCCTGAACCAGGAGCGAATTATCTTTCTGGGCCAAGAAGTTACCGATAGCCTGGCCAACTCCATTGTGGCGGCCATGCTGTACCTCGATTCTGACGACAACACTAAGCCCATCTACCTGTACATTAACTCCCCCGGCGGGTCGGTGACGGCGGGCATGGCCATCTACGACACCATGCAGTACATCAAGTCTGACGTGGTGACTATTTGTCTGGGCCTGGCGGCTTCCATGGGAGCCTTTTTGCTGGCGGCGGGCAGCAGCGGCAAGCGGGTCGCGCTCCCCCACTCCCGGATCATGATTCACCAGCCCATGGGCGGTACCGGGCGGCAGCGTCTCCAGGCCAGCGATATTGCCATTGAGGCCAAAGAGATTCTCCGGGTGCGCCAAGAACTCAACGAAATGATGGCCCGTCACACCGGTCGCACCGTTGAGCAAATCCAAAAAGACACCGATCGCGACTACTTTATGTCGGCGGAAGAAGCCGTTACCTACGGCCTGATCGACCGGGTGATTGAAGAGCGCACCCAAGAGCTCGTTACCCCTGTGCCAGCCACCGTCTAATTAGCTGCGCCATTTTTGTCCAGACTTGGCAGAATAGGTGCAGCACACGTACCTCTGCGACTGAGTTGGTAACCATGGCGCTGGCACACCACTACCGCATACTGGGGCTTAGAACCGGGGCCAGCTTTGGCGATGTCAAGCTGGCCTATCGAAATTTGGCGCGGTTGTACCACCCCGACGTCAACCCTGGAGACCAGCTAGCGAAGGAAAAATTTATTCAGGTCACCCAGGCCTATCAGGCTCTGGTGGACGCGCTACCGGCCTCAGCCGCTGCGGCACGCCCTACATCTCCTGGGCGCTCCGCATCCCCTGAACAGCCGGTCACCCAATCTAAATCCCCAACTCCGGCCAAGCCGCCCGAGCCTGAGGTGCGCCCCCAGCCTCGGCCCACGCCATCCAAACCCGTTTCCTCCAAACCAGCTTCCTCCAAGCCAGCGTCACCCAAACCAGCTTCCTCCAAACCAGCGTCACCCAAACCAGCGCCACCCGCCCCAGCTCAACCCGTGGAGGCGATCGCCTTCACGATCAGCCCCACCCCTGGGGGTAGTGAAGCCGATCAAGCCTTGAAAGTGAACAGCTACCAGCAACTGCGGGAGTTCTTCCGGGGGCAGCGTTTTCCCCGAGCGGTGGCCCTGGTGGAGGGGTTGGTTCACCGGTTCCCCGAAGACCCTGAGGTGCGTCAGTGGCACGCCATCACCTACTACCGCTGGGGTCACGATCTGCTCAGCCACGGCAACCTCGCCAAAGCAGAGGTCTGCCTGAAAAAGGCCCACCGGGTTGATCCCCACAACCAATCCCTGCGTCAGGCCTTACAGAAAGACTTTCATCGTCTAGCCCGCCTACGCCAGGCACCGGTTCCCCAGGCCTAGGGGTCTGGCGACCCTAGGTCAAGATGCCTTCAAACCATTGCTCAAAGCGGGCCGCTAGGGCCTCCAGGGAATAGTGGGTTTCGGCCTGGTGGCGGCATGCGTGGCGGTCAAGGTGGTCAATGGTTGCGATCGCATCCACCAGCCCCTGCACATCATCCGGTGGCACCAGCCAGCCGGTTTGACCAGACTGGACAATTTCCGTAGGGCCACCTCGGGCATAGGCAATCACCGGCACGCCGCAGGCCAGGGCCTCGATCGCCACATTGCCAAAGGCCTCAACCCAGCGGGGGGTCATGAGCAGAGCGCGGCACTGGCGCAGCACCTGCTGTAGCTCTTGGGTGGGCAAAAAGCCCAGATAACAGTCGACAGCCTGGGGAAAGCGATCGCAGATCCGCTGCCAATGGTCGGTATCTTCCAGCTTGCCCATAATTTTGAG
>JAIXUR010000373.1 GCA_027483425.1 Cyanobacteriota bacterium
CGCGATCGCGCTGGAGTTCGGCTAATACCCGATCAAACTTGCTTTCTGTTGCTTCTCGACTGTCGTAGTAATTAGAGACTGTGCGTAGCACAAAGTCTCTCACCAGGGGGTCTTCGGCGATCAGCTGGGGGAGGATATCTTGGACGGCTTTTTTTAGTTCAGGGGGTGTCATCGCGGTGAAGGCGGTTGGCCTTCTCTTGCCAAACTGCCTTTAGCTTAGCGTGAGTTCAACCAAGAATAATTGGAAGGCTCGTCGTCGGCTCTGCCTCTCAAAATGAGGGGAGATTAGATCCCTGGGTTCTTCAAGAACCCACAGGGTTGTTTCATGTTGTGTAGAGAAAAATGAGGTGGTCTAAGTTACAGATAACAAATCCAATGGTGACTTAGACCATGAACCTCATAGAACAATTGAAACAAATTCCTGACCCTCGTGGCCGCCATGGACAACGCTATCCATTCTGGGTGTTGCTTTTACTCGCCTTACTCGGCAGCCTGTGCGGCTACCGGGGGTATCGTCCCTTGGCAGCCTTTTGCCGCAAGAACGCCGATGAGATCCAACGGGTGCTCGCCCTGGACATCGCCGTCCCCATGCCCTGCATGTCGACCTTCCGCCGATTATTTTTGCAGGTGAGCGACGAGGCGTTGGCGGCCGTCTTTCACCAGTGGTGCTTGACCTTCATGCGTCCAAGTCCCGGCAGTTGGGTGGGTGGGGATGGCAAGAGTATTCGGTGTACCCGCAATGCTAACGGCACCAACTACATGAGTACGGTGACCTTGTTTACCCACGGCTCCGGTTGCGTGATTGCGTTCGCCTTGTTGGAGAACGCCAAAGCCAGTGAAATCGGCGTTATTCGCGACTGCATCGAAGCCTATGCCGATATCCCTGAGTTGACCTTCACCTTAGATGCCCTCCACTGTCAAAAGGCGACCGTGGCTCAGATTGTGGCCCAACAGCAGCACTACCTGATTGCCGTGAAAGGGAATCAGAAGAAGCTCTATCGAGTGCTCACCGATTGGGTCGCTACGCAACCACCCATCGACACCGACGAGGCAGAGGATCTGAGTCATAGTCGCACGGTCACCCGTACCGTCTCGACCTTCTCGATGCCCCCTGAGCTTCAGGCCGAGTGGCCTAACAGTCAGCAGGTCATCCAGGTGACCCGCGCTGGGACTCGCAATGGTGAATCGTTCTGCCATCAGTCGCTGTACCTCACCGACCATACCCTCAGTGCCCGTGACTTGCGGCCTCGGGTGCAAGGTCATTGGGAGATTGAAAATCGCCTCCATTGGGTGCGGGATGTCACCTTTCTAGAAGATGACCCACCCCGTTTGGGGGGACGGGCTCCGGTGAATTGGGCCATCCTCAACTGCTGGCTCATCAACCTCTGCCGGGGGCTGGGCTGCACCACTATCCCAGAGGGCGTTCGAGACCTCACCAACCGAATTGGCAAGGTCTTTGAACTCCTCTCCGTGGGTTTTTCCTCTGCTTAACATGAAACAGCCCTGCGGTTTCTTCAAGAAACCGGGGATCTGTCTACAATCAGGAGTTGTCTACCGCTCCGTTAATTTGGTCAGCAGCGTGTTCGATCGCTCCACAAAGGTCTTCATGCCATCGGCATCAAAACCCTTTTGAGCCATCAACGCCGTATCGTAGACCTGGTTGCAGATCATCTTGGCCAGGTCGCCCGCCGGAGAGCTGCCGCCGTCGGCCCCGATGATGGTGCTCTGGGTCAAGCCCAGCAGATTTTGAATCAGCGGGTGGGCCGTATTTACCATCAGCACGTGGTCGTCGGGAAACTGCATCTCCTGCTGCTGAATCATCGCCATGGTTTCTTGCATGCGGCGGGCGGCTTCGGGCACCAGCACCATGGCCGGGGGTGCGCCTTCGCCCTTCAGCGCCTGGGGTTTGACATTCACCCGAGGGCGGTTGATCGCCTGTTCAAACATCTCCTTGATTTCGTCGTCGCGGGTTTTGTTGGTGGCCGGGTCAACGATTTCGCTCTGCTTTTCTTTGTCGAGCAGCGTGTCGTCGAGGTCAGCATCCACACGGGCGAACTTAACATCGGAGTAGTCGCGCTCCAGGGTGGGCACAAAGTGGGTGTCGATGAACGAATCCATGTACAACAGCTCTAGGCCCTGGCTCTTGAATAGCTCGATGTAGGTGGCCTGGGAGACCTCGTCGGTGGCGTAGAAAATACGGTTTTCGTGCTTGTCTTTGTTGCGCTCCAGGTATTCGCTCAGGGTGGTGTAGAAGTTACCCTTGGCGTCGGTGGCGGGCTTGGCGGCGTCAGAGACCTCAGACCAGGCGTCGCCTGCGTCGGTTTGCACTTCGACCTTGGGAGTTTCCTCCGCTTCGCCCAGCTTCGCCGTGGTGCGGAAGATCAGGATGTCCTTGACCTGCTCCTTAAACTTGTCATCGTTAAGGGAACCAAACTTGACGAAGTTACCCAGGTCTTGCCAACTGGCGATGTACTTGGTGGGGTCGTCGCGGTACAGGGCCTTGAGGCTATCGCCCACCTTCTTGGCAATGTAGTCGGCAATGCGACGGACGGTGCGATCGCCCTGCAAGAAGCTCCGGCTCACGTTGAGCGGAATATCGGTACTATCGATCACCCCACGCAGGGGCAGCAAAAAGCGGGGCACCACCTCTTCAGAGTTGTCGGTGACAAACACCTGGTTGCAGTAGAGCTTAATGCTGCTCTTGGTGATGTCGATATCGGGCTTGAGCTTAGGGAAATAGAGAATACCGTTGACCACAAAGGGGTAGTCGGTGTTGAGGTGAATCCACAGCAGCGGGTCTTCCTGGAAGGGATACAGATAGCGGTAAAACTCCAGGTAGTCGTCGTCGGTGAGGCTGCTGGGAGACTGTTTCCAGGGAGCTTCGTGCTTGTTGACGACTTCGCCGTCGATCTTGATCGGCACCGGCATGAAGTCGCAGTAGGTTTTAATCAACTGCCGAATGCGGGCGGATTCCGCATATTCTTCTTCTCCCTCCATCAGGGTGAGGGTAATGGTGGTGCCCACGGTGCTGCGCTCTGAGGCGCTGAGGGAGAACTGAGTAGAGCCGTCGCAGCTCCAGTGGATGGCCTCGGCCCCTTCCTGGTAGGAGAGGCTGTCGATCTCGACGGTGGAGGCCACCATAAACGCCGAGTAGAAGCCAAGCCCAAAATGGCCGATGATCGGGTCGGAGGCAGCGCTGTCTTTATACTTGGTGATGAACTCCTCGGCGCTGGAAAAGGCCACCTGGTTGATGTACTTCTTCACTTCGTCGGCGGTCATGCCGATGCCGGTGTCGGAGATGGTGAGGGTTTTCTTGTCTTTATCGAGCTTGATTTCGATTTCGGGGCTGCTGGCATCACCGGAGTATTCCCCCGAGCGGGCCACCATAGACAGCTTCTTGATCGCGTCTACGGCGTTAGACACCAGCTCTCGCAGAAAAATTTCGTGCTCGGAGTAGAGCGCTTTTTTGATAATCGGAAAAATATTCTCGGTATGAATCGAGATATTGCCCTGTTCCAGAATCGTCGTCATGGCGGTGCAGTGGTGGCTTAAATAACGGTTTTCCTAGAGGCTATTTTTGTTCGTGATGGCAGAATGCACAAGCGGCGATTTCTGCACCAGGAGGTTCGGTTGACCCTACCGAAGCCCATCTCCTCGCTGACCCTACAGTTTGGCCCTGATGGTAAACGAGTAGTCGCCCCCCGGCTCGAGCTGGTAGTCGCACCGTTCTAAAAAGCGGCTCAAGGGCTCACAGATCAGCGCCCGCCCCAGGGAGGGCTCTACCCGCAGCTGACCCTGGCGAAAGCGCCATTGAAATTGCCATTCGTAGGTGCTGGCCCGCACCTCCCCTTCAATGCGGCCTTGACTCCACGACTGATGGGTAATGCGGACGTAGGCGGTGGTTTCAGAGGGGCGACGGGTCACAGCAGTAAGCAAAGCAAAACAGAACGCGATCGGTCAATTAGGCACTGATAGGGACTGAGTACCCCCACAGGTACGATACCCGTAGCGTAGGCCGTGGTCTACCCCGATGCTGTGGGCAACGATACGGCCCTGCCTCCAAACGGCCCCAGGCTAGGTTGCCTAACTGGGTCATTCAACCCAGGGGGGGCAGCTCAAGTTTCAGCTCAATCGGTCTCCGAGGTTTCGCTGCGCCAGGCCCAGCAGGCCGAGCGCACAGACGTTACCAGGACGTTTTTTTAGATGGAATACCCTAAGAACTGTTTAACCCTAGACGAAAAACGGTAGCCTAGGTTGAAGGTAAACTGTAGATCCCCTGCAGCGTATTCGGCCGCTTGGCGGATATAGGGCACGTTTTGTTTACCCCATTGACACCGATTGTAAGGTTGGACTTTGCCTGTGCCCAAGGTTGGCATTATCTACAACGACGTTAAGCCTGTGGCTTGCCAGGCTGCCTTCGAGTGGGAGGAAAAACTGACTCGCCGGGGCTACACCGTGAGCCTGGCCACGGGAATGGGCGGTATTTTGGGCCATTCTCAGCCCAATCGCCCCGTTTGCCACACCCCCCTAGATAGCCTGGTTCCCCCCCACTTCGATGCCGACATGAGCTTTGCCATGGTGCTAGGGGGCGACGGGACGGTGCTGTCAGCCTTTCGCCAGTTGGCTCCGATTGGGGTGCCCCTGCTGACGGTGAATACTGGCCACATGGGCTTTTTGACCGAAACCTACCTCAACCAACTGCCCCAGGCCATTGACCAGGTGCTGGCGGGCGATTACGAGGTTGAAGAGCGGGGCATGCTGTCGGTACAGCTCTTCCACGGCCCAGACCTGGTGTGGGAGGCCCTGTGCCTAAACGAAATGGTGCTGCACCGGGAACCCCTCACCAGCATGTGCCACTTTGAGGTCGCCATTGGCTGCCATGCCCCGGTCGATATCGCCGCCGACGGCGTCATTGTATCGACCCCCACCGGGTCGACGGCCTACTCCCTGTCGGCGGGGGGGCCGGTGATTACCCCCGGCGTGGAGGTCACTCAGCTCATTCCCATTTGCCCCCACTCGCTGGCCTCGCGGGGGCTAGTGTTTCCCGATCGCGAGCCTGTGGCGATTCACTCCGCCAACCCCGACCCCCTGGTGATCATTGTCGACGGCAACGCGGGCTGCTACGTGATGCCCAAGGACCGAGTGATCGCCTGCCGCGCCCCCTACCCCGCCCGGTTTATTCGCCTGCAACCGCCGGAGTTCTTTAAGGTGCTGCGCGAAAAGCTGGGCTGGGGGCTGCCCCACATTGCCAAGCCCACGTCGGTAGAGTTGCCGTAGGGGCGTGGGTAGGGGCAGACCTGTGTGTCTGCCCTGTATCGGGTGGGTGGGTGGGTGAGTGGGTCGGGGGGAATACTGGTGACAGCCCTTAACCCCCATCGCCATGGATTGGCCCACCATTGCTGTTATCATCCCCACCTACCAGCGGGAGGCGGTGCTATGCGACACTCTGCGCACCGTGCTGGCCCAGGACTACCCCGCCTACCAGGTGGTGGTGGTAGACCAAACCCAGACCCACCAGCCCGAGACCCAGCAGCAGCTGGCGGCCTGGGCCGAGGTCGGGAAAATCACCTGGCTGCCGGTGCCCTGGGCGAGCTTACCGGCGGCGCGGAATTGGGGCATCGAGCGATCGCATTCTGACCTGGTTCTTTTCTCTGACCTGGTTCTTTTCATAGATGACGATGTGGTGCTGCCCCCCGGCTATCTCTACACCCACGCCCGCACGTTTAGGGAGCGGCCTGAGGTGGGGGCGGTGGCCGGGCGAGTGTTTGACCGCATGAAGCTGGCGGAGCAGAAAGATCTAGAAATTGACTATCTGCCCCCGGAGGCCATGGATCCTGGCATTGCCTGGTACCACCTCGATCTGGTGCACACTACCCAGCCCCAGCGGGTGCTGACGGCGCGGGGGTGCAATATGTCCTTTCGGCGGGAGCTGTTCGACCAGCATGGGCTGCGGTTTGACGAGCGCTTCTACGGCAGCGCCGTGCGCGAGGAGTCTGACTTCTGCCTTCACCTGCGCCAGACTGGCTACATCATTTGGTACAACCCTGAGGCCCACCTGGTGCACCTGGGGGAGGCCACGGGGGGCTGCCACGATATCGCGACGCGATCGCTCAGCTACCAGATGAATTTCTACCACAATCACTTTTTGCTGGCCCTCAAAAATCTCACCCTGGGGCAAAATCTGCGGCTCTACGGTCGTCTGTTCGACTGCCACGTGCTGGGGCACCCCCCCTGTAATAAAAGTGGCAACCCCCTGAAAGTGGCCAGTCGAGGGCTGTTTTTTGTGGCGGGGTGGCTCTACACGGTCTATACCCTAGTCACAACCCTGGGCCAGCACGGGCGCATTTACCCCGATGTAGAGTAGGGATAGATTCTGTGAGATAGATGCCGCGAGGTTGACATGGCGTACAGCGACTTTACCCTGGCAACGGTGCGAGAGGCCTTTGGACTCACCCTAGAGGAAAAGCGTCACCTGTTTGCGGGGCTGGTTGGGGTTCCCCCCTCGGTGCGATTGCAGACGGACTTAGATGAGAACGGCCCCCTGGCGATCGCCATCAACAGCGAAAAGGCCCGGTCTGAGTTTTTGATTGCCCCGATTTTGGCGGAAATCAGGCGACAGGCCACCTCGCCAGTCAGCCTCTTTTCGGGGGTTGAGTTTAGTGTTGTTCCAGAACAGGGGCTGAAGGGATTTTGCGACTATATCCTCAGTCGCTCAACGGAGCAGTACTACATCACAGCGCCCGTGGCGGTGATCATTGAAGCCAAAAACGAAAACATCATCGCGGGGCTGGGGCAGTGCATTGCTGCCATGGTGGCGGCCCAAATCTTTAATCAACGGGCTGGCAATGATGAGGCCAGCCTTTATGGTGCCGTAACCACCGGTACTAACTGGAAGTTTATTACGCTTATCGGTACCTATGTGGCCATTGACGTAGACGAGTACTACATTAACCAAATCGATAAAATTCTGGCGATTCTCATGCAGCCCCTCTGTTCTGGGCCGATCTTAGTGACTTGACATTAAGAATCTAAGCTACTCGCTGCACCAGCGCCCATAATTCTAGAATCGTCCCCTAAGAGGTTGTTTGAAACGCCAAAGAGCGTCTCAAGTTATACCTAGGTTGTAGGCTAATGTCCTCAAAACTCAGCGTTTTTGCTGTCTCTTGGTGGCAAACTATACCTGGGGCAACCCTTTTCAAACAACCTCTAAGACAGATAATGGCTGATAATCATGGCTGATAATCGAGACCCCAACATTCGATTACAGCTCGATCTATCGCCCGACCAGCCGGGGCTGCTGGAGGGGTTAGACACCTGGCTGGGGCTGGGGCTGCTGTCTGACCAGCAGGTGCGAGACCTGTGTCAAAGCCATCTCAGTTGCGAACTGCTGCCGGAGGTGGCCCCTGAGATCGCCCCCGACCTGGCGTTTATCGAGGCTACCAATCCCTTCGACGAAGCTGAGGAATCCGTAATCGTGGGTGTCGCGGGGACGGCACCGATCACCGATTTTGTCCCCGCCGAAGCGGCCTCCGCTTCCGGCGGAACCCGGCCCCGGCCCCGGCCGTCGCCCCCCCGCCCACTCACCCGTCCACCCTCCAACCTCTGGCTCAACCGCCTGATGAGCGAGCTGAGCGTTGTGTGGCTGCTGGGACTGGGGGTGTTTCTGGTGGTGCTGTCGTCGGCGGTACTGGCCGCGACCCAGTGGGCCCGGTTTGATGCGGTGGGTCAGTACCTGGTGCTGATGGCCTATACCCTGGTGTTTTGGGGGGCGGGAGGGTGGTGTCGCCGCAGTCAAAATTTGCAGCTGACAGCTAAAACCTTGCAAATGATTACCCTGCTGCTGGTGCCGCTCAACTTTTGGGCGCTGGATGGGCTGGGGGTGTGGCGGGGCGGCGGGGTGATAGTGGGGGCGATCGCCGTCCTTGTGCTCACCCTGGCGGCCCTGCAAGTGCTGCGTCAGCAGGACAGCACCCCCCTAGAGCAGGGCAACGCCCTGGGGCTAGCCTACCTGCACACCGGCTGGGGCCTGGCCGGTGTACCCATCCTGGCGGTCTATGCCGGGGTTGTGGGCAGTGCTGTCGCCATGGTCTACGGTCAGCGGCGGGCATCCCCTGGTCTGCGCTGGCCCACGGTGGCGATCACCGCCGCTCTGGGGCTGCTGCTGGCGCGGGGGCTAGGGGCCGAGCCCGGCCAACTGGGGCGGTTTGCCCTGGCCTTTGGGCTCTACGGCGCGACCTGGGTGTGGCTGGGGCAGCGGCGGCTCAGGCCTCAATCCAAGGACGCGAGTGGGCCTGCCACGGATTCTCCCAGTGGCAGGGCCTATCGTTGGGGCATTGTCGTGGGGCGGGGGCTGCTGCTGTGGGGCTGGCTGCTGGCGATTCGCGAAGCGATCCCTGCGGGAATCGCAGACTGGCCAGCCCAAGCCTTTGCCGTCAGCCTGCTGGGGCTGGGGTTGCGCCGCCAGGCGCTGGGCCAGCTCGGTAAGCGGCGAGATTTACTGATGGCTTATGCGATCGCCGTGCAACTGGCCTTTGTCGGCTGGGAGGTTCTACCCGAATCGTGGCGGCAATCCCTGTTGTCTCCCCTGGCCAGTTGGAGTGGGACTGGGTTTGGCCACTGGCCCCTGCTGGGCATTTCGCTATTTCCCTACGTGGTTGCCATGGTGGCCTTGGCCGACGGTTATTTGGGCCGGGGCAAGCCTAAGCTGGGCGACTTTAGCGACGGCATAGCCCTGGGCAGTAACGTCATCCTCACCGTCATTAGTCTGTTCAGCAGCCCCGTGCTGGTGGTGAACTTGATCGCGTCCACCGTCACCGCCCTGGTGGTGACCCTGCGGCGATCGCGAGCCGGATCGCCCCTGGCCCGTTGGCGCATTGTCGTCACCTACGGCCTGGGCCTGGCCAGCCTTGTGGCCGCCATTGGCCACCGCTGGCCGGGGCTATCCCTCGATCGCTGGTTGGTGGTGAGTGTGGTGCTGGCAACGGTGGCGCTGGTGCTCAGTAAGCTTTTGCCGACCCTCTGGGGCACCAGCGCCTGGCTCTACGGGGTAGGGCTATCGGCCCTCACCTACGCCCTGCTGTGGGGCCACCTGGTGGATAGCGGCTATCGCTCTGGGCTGAGCTGGCTGGGGCTGGTGATTCCGGTGGTGCTGGCGCTGATCGGTCGCCATCCGGCCAGCGTGTTGACCACGGGCCTGGCTCTGCCCTTTACCCTGGGTCTGCCCTGGACTCGACTGGTGGGTTTGGGCACCGCCACGGTGCTGACGGGAGCCAACAGTGTCGTCTATCGGCGGCCGGGGGTGGCGTTTTTGGCGGTGGGCGTGGCCCTGGGCTGGGTCTATGGTAGCCTGGCCGATTGGTTGCCTGGGTATCCCCGCGATGCCATCGACTGGGGCTGGGTCACGGTGGGATTGATCGCCCTGCTGTGGGGAGCCTGGCGCTGGCCCTTGAACGTCCGGCGCAACCCCTCTCGGCTCGCCTCATCTCCCACCCCGGCCCCAGGCACCCCGCTGACCGACCTGTACCGGGTGGCCTGCGATCGCTGGGGTCTGATTCTCGCCCTGGGTTTGCTGATAGTGGCCACCGCCTTCACCGGCCTCTACTACCTGGGCTGGCGAGA
>JAIXUR010000541.1 GCA_027483425.1 Cyanobacteriota bacterium
CAGTCTCCGAACCTAGCCGAGCAGTCTCCGAACCTAGCCGAGTAGTCTCCGAACCTAGCCGAGTAGTCTCTGAATCTAGCCCAGCAGTCTCCGAACTTAGGCGAGCAGTTTCCGAGCCGAGTCGGGCACGCTCCGAACCTAGGCGAACAGTCTCCGAACCTAGCCCAGCACCATGAGATGCTCTATCGTTCCCACGCAGAGCGTGGGCACCCTGATGCTCTCCTACTGCACCACCTGCCGCATATAGTTACCCCACACCGCCGCCGCCTGGCCGCTGCTGCCTCGGGTAGAGGTATTGTCATCATTGCCCAGCCAAATGCCCGTGGTCAGGCTGCGGCCAGGCACAAACCCCACAAACCAGAGATCGCGGTTGTCGTCGGTAGTGCCGGTTTTACCCGCTTCCCCCAGGCCCAAAAAAGCACTACGGCCCGTACCACCCTGCACCACCCCCTGCAACAGCCCCGTCAGGGTAGTAGCAATGGCAGGGTCAATGGCCTGGCGATTGGAATCGCCCGCCTGGCCAAACTCGTAGATCACACGACAGGTATTGATATCGCTGGGGTTAGCACAGTCGCTGCTGTCGAGCACCCGCAAAATACCGTGGGGGCGGTTCCACACCCCGTTGTTACCCACGGCGGCAAAGGCCCCGGTCAGCTCCAGGGGGGTGACTTCACTCTCGCCCAGGGTGAGGCCCGGCGAGGCCACCAGCTTAGACTCAATGCCCAGGCGCTCAGCCACATTAATCACCTTGCGCAGGCCCACATCCTGGGCAATGCGGAGGGCCACCACATTCTCAGAGCGGGCCATACCGGCATACATATCCAGGGGGGCCGACCCCGACCGACAGCCCTCAAACCGTTGCCCATCCCAGTTCAGGGGCTCACAGGAGAAAGATTGGCTGGGGGAAATGCCTGCTTCTAGGGCAGCCCCGTAGGCAAACAGCTTAAAGGTAGAGCCGGGCTGGCGCAGGGCCTGGGAGGCTCGGTTGAACTGGCTGGCGGAAAAGTCTACCCCACCCACCAGGGCCCGAATCGCCCCCGTGGTGGTTTCGAGGGTGACCACGGCCCCCTGGGAGTAGCCCAGGGCCGCCCCCTGGGTGGCCACATCTTGACTCAGGGCCGCTTCGGCGGCCTTTTGCAGGTTTAGTTCTAGGCTGGTCTGCACATAAAAGTTGCCCTCGCGGGCTAGGGAAGAGCCCAGCACCGCGTCGAGTTCTTCAAACACGTAGCTGTAGAAGTAGGGGGCGCGGGTGCTCTGGAGCTGGCGGGTGGCATCGGGGCTGATCTCAATGCGCGATCGCCGCGCCTGCCGCGCCTCCTCCTGGCTGACCATCCCCAGGGCCACCATGCGATCGAGGACGCGATCGCGGTAGGCCACCGCCGCATCGTAGTTTTGCACCGGGTTAAAGGCGTTGGGGCCAGGCAAAATACCCACCAGGGTCGCCGCCTCCGACAGGGTCAGATCGCGGGCGGGCTTAGCGAAGTAAAACTGCGACGCATCCTCAAAGCCGTAGAGGTTTTCGCCCAGGTAAACCCGGTTGAGGTAGGTGAGCAGCAGGTAGTTCTTGCTATAGAAGGTCTCCAGTTTGAGGGCCGTGATCGCCTCGCGAATTTTGCGCCCCGCCGAGTCTTCGGTACCCACATACTCGCGGTAAACGCTGCGGGCCAGCTGCTGGGTGATGGTGCTCCCCCCCTGGCGAATGCCGCCTCCCTGAAGATTCACCAGGATCGCCCGCAGGATGCCGATCGGGTCTACCCCCAGGTGCCAGTAGTAGCGGGTGTCCTCAGAGGCCACCAGGGCCTTGGGCAGGTAGGGCGAAAACTCCCCTATGCGGCGCAGCTCTTGGTGCGACTGGTTGCGCTGCTCTTGGAGCGGCACGGTGGTGCCATTGTCTTGGCCATAGACCACCACGGGCCCCTGCACCGAGTCGGGCAAAGGCCGCATGGGAATTTTGGGCCACTCTACCCCGACGATCCAGGCTCCCACCACCAGGGACAACCCGGTAAAGCCGTAGAGGGTGTAGCGGGCGGTCTTAACATACCAGGGGGGCGGCTCGTTAAACCGTAGGGTAACAGCGTCTTCTAGCTCGGCGGGGCCCAGGGTATAGAGATCGCCATGGTTCATCACCGCTTGGGTCAGCCGCTTTTTGCCCCGGTAAATGCCGTTGGTCGAGTTGCGATCCTTCATCACGAAGGGCTGGCCGGGGCGGTTGGCGTCACGGGTGAGGGTGGCGTGCACCTGGCTGACAATGGGGCTGGGGGCGACAATGTCGCACTGGGACGAACTGCGGCCCAGAATGTAGTGATCCCCCAGCAGGGGATAGGTGGTGGGCTGGCCGTTGACGATCACCTCTAGCTCAGCGGCCCGAGCGCCAGGCTTGACCGCCAGCTTGCCGAAGTCGACCTTGGCTTGCACGGCCTGAAACGCCTGGGTGACGGTCTTTAGCAGAGTACGGGGCTGGGAGGGGTTTGGGGGCGACATAGCGAGGGAGAGTAGGCCCAACCGGAATACAGCACCATTGTAGTCATAAGCTCTGCGATCGCTCAGGTCCATAGACCACTTTTGGCGATGGCTTCCCATAATACTCTGGTCAAAACCCTGGCCAAACATTAAACAGGACGCAGCCAAGCTACGTCCTGTTTAAACTTCACGCTTTGGCAACTCCCAAGCCCTGGCGAGCCTACTTCTTCATGTCCTTGGCCATCTGGCGGAACATATCGAGGTTGGTGTCTACCTTGCGGCGATCGAAGCTGGGCTCCTTTTTGGCCGTGGGCTGGGAAAAGGTCTCGGCTTGGGCAGTCTTTTGGGCCGGCAAACCATTTTCCTGAAGTTTCACGGCTTCCATAGCAGAAACCTGCCGAATGCTCTCTTTTTCTTCGGTCTCACCCCGCTTCTTGGCAAAGGTGCGCCGTACGGTCTTAGAGGAGCGCATGTATTCAATGTCGCCGTAGCTCTTAGCGTCGTCAGGCTCTAGATAGTAAGATCCGGCGGCCCGCTCAATAGCGGGCTGCTGCCGCACCGGGCGATCCGATTCCCCTGGGTTTTTGGCCTTGCCGCCAAGTAGCCCGCGAATAAATCCAGTCATGAAGATCTCCTGCGTCTGTAGATAGAAGGTCGAAGGTTGCCAAGTCGTTGGACAGATGACCTGAGTAAAGGCAGGCCACCGGGTCAGACTTGGGTAACGGTTTATTAATATCTATGTTAACTTTTGTTGGGACAAAAACAGAGGCGAAATTGACCAAATCCCCTTTTTGTCTGAGGTTGGCCGTTTATGAGAGCCGTTGTCACGCCTAGGCAGAGTCACCCACCGGGGTTGGGCTAAATAGATGTAAAAAGATGTAGAACAGGCTAGTGGTCTGTCAAGCCTAAATTTGTAGATACTGTGTTGGCTCCGCCGCGTCAAGAGTGCTGCGGAGCTAATTTTTGAGGGTCAAATTTTTGTCGAGAGGTTAAGACGGCGTAGACGAC